>WQUF01000260.1 GCA_009785875.1 Oscillospiraceae bacterium
ACTATGATAAATGTTGTATTAAATGCTTTATTTATATCATCGATGACTTCTAAGATATCTTCTGCATTTTTGCTATCGAGGTTTCCTGTGGGTTCATCTGCAAAGATTATCTTTGGATTATTTATAAGAGCTCTTGCTATAGATACTCTCTGCTGCTGGCCTCCTGATAATTCTGACGGCTTGTGATGTATTCTATCAGAAAGCCCGAGCTTAGATAGAATTTCAGTCGCCCTTTCAATTCTCTCTAATCTTTTAATTTTAGAATATATGAGAGGATATGCAACATTATCCAATGCAGAAAAATGAGGTATTAAATTAAAAGATTGAAAAATAAAGCCTAACTTTTTCCTTCTAAAATTGCACAGCTCATCTTCATCTAAAAGATTCAATGATCTATCGCATATAAAGATGTTTCCTGATGTTGGTCTCATTAAGCCTCCTAAAACATTGAGCAAAGTGGTCTTTCCAGAACCACTTTCACCCATTAATGAAACTACTTCCCCTTCTTTTATCTTGAAATTTATTCCTTTTAAAACGCATATCCTTGCTTCTCCCATAAAGAAGTCTTTTCTCAAATCATTTACTTCAACGACATTCATAGACTATCCCTGCTTCGAAAATAAATTTAGTAATGTTCTTTTAACTAACATAAGGTCATCTTTCTTTAGAGTGAATATGGCGACTATAACTACAAATGCTAAATTGAATAACGAAGCAATCACAGTGCCTACAAATATTTTGTTTATATCAATTTCTGTAATTACATATAATCCAATCATGATGAAAATAATAAAAAATATTGAAAAAATATTAAAGTATTTAAATATCGAATCTACCACAACATTCATCGGTGTCTTATATATAGTATTTTCCTTCTCTATAATTTGATACATTAAATTAAGCAATTTTTGGAAAGACATAAAATAATAAGAAGCACAAACTACAGAAAATACCTGTTTAAATTTCTTAGTGGATTTAAGCATTTTTATTAAAGCAAAGAATAAAATACTAAATATAAATATATCAATTACTGAAAATGATAATCTAAATGCTAATGAAATATTGATGTTTAAAATCGATTCAATATTTTTGTAATTTCCAATAAAATTTCTTATTTTGTCTTGATATATGATTAAAATAGATAATACCGAAACTGTTAAATGGAATATTAAGTTAAAGGTAAATTTGGGATGATCGATATATGCTCTAAAAAATCTACTTTGGTTTGTAAAAAAATAATCAATCCTGGATAAACCATTTTTTTTTGCAGTCCTTTGTTTCATTTTATCACCTTCTGCTAATTATTTTTTAGATGTATATTAAATTCAATAAGAATATTATATGGAAAAGCTCCAAAATAATGTATTAAAGATTACGTTGTGACGATGTATTTTGCATAACTAAGGAAATGCTTGTTTATTTTGCAATATAAAAATATTAAAATGATCTTGATATGAAAGCTCATAAAGTAAAACATTTACATTGTAAGGATTTGAATTTATGGATATTAAGAGTACAATCAATCTTCTTGGATTAAAGAGTGAAAAATGTTCTAATATTTCAATAATCAGCAATAAGCATGGGAATATTGTGTATAGGCTTAAATATGACAATAAATACTATGTACTAAAATATTTTACAAACGAGAACAATAGAGAAGTTAAATTTTATGAGTTACTTAGATCGATGAAATTTCACACTTTAAGGGTGATCTCAACTTGTGAATCGGCTATACTTTTAGAATCTGTGGATCATTCTTTAGATAAAAGATTTGCTAAAGAAAAAGATCTTTTAGATTGCGATATTTTGATCTCATTAGCCAATTGGTATAGGGAATTTCACAGAATAGGCAGAGAATGTATTGAAAAAGAAGGTATTAAGCCTTTCTTTTTAGATGAATTGTCCCATATAAAGAGAGAATCTTTAGAGGAGCTAACTCGCATGAATAAATTGAATGACGCTCCTGGTTGGAAACTTGTTTTAAATAGATATGAGGACATTATAGATTATTCAAAAAGAATTCCTCAAACTTTTAATTATAATGATTTTTCATATTTAAATATGGTTATTGGAAAAAATAAAATCTATATGTTTGATTTCCATCTTTCAGGTTATGGCATGGCTTATTGCGACATAAGAAATGTATTGACTGCATTAGATGACAATGCAAAAAAGATATTCTTAGAAAATTATGGAGAATACAGCGAAGATGAAAAATTATTGGATGATCCCCTTTCTATATTGATAGCTCTTTGCATATCGTTAAATTTTGAAACTAAACCATTGTGGGCTAAGGAACTTATAGAATCGATATTTTCAGGGAAGTTCATTTTTAAGTTTAAAAAAGCTTTAAATATAGCTTTGAAGTGACTAGTGGCTAGTGGTTAGTGGCTAGAGTTCTTTTAAAAAAGTTTAAATAATTTAGCATATTTTTTGAATGTATGAATATATTTTATATATACAAATATAATTAGATAACGGAGGAAGAAGATTGGAAACAATTTTTATTAATGCTACTGGTGCAAAATGGCTATTTATACGCTGAGGCGTATAAATAGCCATTTTGAACTTTATAAAATATAACTTTAGATCAGCTAAATATTTATGTGGTTAGAAAATAAGTTGGAATTACAGCTTAATTGTGCATAATGAATAAACATGCGTCAGCATGTTTATTCATTATGCAACAACCCCATTTTTGGAATATATTATGAATTTTATTAATATAATGTATAAAAAGTTAATTTTGAATGGAGGTCTTATTAATGAATAGAGATTTAAGTGCTTGGGGAATAGATATTGAAGATGGTGAAGGAGAAGATTTAGTTCCTACTGCTAGAATTAAAGGTGATCCTTTTACTCCTAAGGTAGAAAAAATAAATATCCCTCATACTCCTGAAGAATTGGAAAGATTTCGCAAATACGAAAGAGACAGCATTATGAAAAATATTAAAAATTTTACTGAAGGTGTGGATATATTTAAAAACTTCCAGAGAGTGGATATATTTAAAATGATGCCTTGCGCTGGTAATTGGGCTTATTTTAACCCACCTAACGATGCTCAATTTGTAAGTTTGACTAACTCAATAGAACAAATCGGCGTAATTCAGCCAATTATTTTGCTTCACAACAATGATGAAGATGAGACATATGAGATTTTAGTTGGTCTTTCGAGATGGCGTGCACTTAAGGCTCTATATACTCACTCCCACGACGATAAATTCCGCCTAATCCCTGCCTACATCCTATCAAGACAAGAAGTTGGAGAATATTTCATCAGATCTATGATATTAGATTCCAATTTTTCGTATCGCACAATAGACCAAACTGTACTGATTAAGGCTCTGATTGAACGCTTCGAGCTATTGAAAAAAAGTAAAATTTTTAGATCCGACTTAAATGTCGCTGAAGCTTTGTCGAATGAATTTTTAATGTCCAGAAGTACTGTGTTTAATTACCTTTGCCTAAAGAAGCTTTGCGATGAAGTTATGGTGCTTTTATTAGAAAAGAGGATTAAGCTTCAATCGGCTAGATATTTAGCTAGAGTTAACCACCAAACTCAAAGGATGATCTTGGAAAAATATGGAATAGAGCAAATAAATATCATCCACAGAGTAAAATTTTTAACAATGGGTAATTGCGAGACAGAAGAGCAAATGGAAAAGAAGATCGTTATTGCAAATGATTTGGTGCCTTTCACAACTAATTTAACAATTACAATAAACAAAGATTTACTCGGTGATTATATGAAATTAAATGCTGATTTTAATGTCAATGCAATGATAAATTTTGAATCAAAGTTTCAGAGAAATAACAGTGACTATTACTTTAAGGTTAGATATAACAAAGATGACATGAATTGCTACTTGGAAAAAGACTATGTTGATTCTAAAACTATTGGTAGGGTTAAAGCTAAAAATTTTGCAGAGTTAAAGAATTATAAATAGTTTTTAAAAGAAAAGGTCTTTTATATTATATAGACCTAGTGAACAAATACTAAAGATATCATGCCTTGGGAAAGCAGTAAATTACCTTAAGATGTACGACAATAAATGGCAAAAGAACAAAGTTAATAAAACATCGCAAAAGTGCAAAAATGACACCCTCAAGTTAGTGTGCTTTTTTTTGTTTTAACGAGAAATAGCCGATTAAATTAGGTTAAATAATTTTTATAAAATCAGGTTTTTTCTGTGATGATCCTATAGGTTTTAGTAAAAAATGTTGAACGATTTTTCGATAAAATGGTTCTAATTTTGAAAAATAGATCAGTACAATTTTTTGGAAGTTGCACCTACTGGTGTTCGGTTTCATTAATTTTTTCCGATTTTAGTTTGTCTTTTGTAATGAACTACGCTATAATAACTTAATCATCATTCTAGAGAAAGGTGCTAAAAAGCATGTGGTCGAATGAATTTGCTCAAAAACTACACAAATACTATTCCAAAGCATATGATTTGTTTGTTGCTTTTTTAGGTGGCAAAGCAAAAGATGAATCCCCAAGCCCTAAAGTGAATCTCAAGGAAGAAATCGCTTCAGAGCTAAGCACTGATGATAAAAAAAAGTATCTAGCTGAAGAACTTAACATTTTATCCTCACTTTACACCTTAAATTTAATGTTAATTGATAATGATTATATTAAAAGCCAGACATTAAGTAAAGAAGAAAGTATTGAGTATTATGAAATGTATCTGAAAGTTTCGGACGAGATTGGTTTACTTTCTAAAATCGTTTGCAACAACTTAGATGTACCAAATGAAAATGCTCTTTTAAAGGCAAACGATATTTTCGAGACCGAAAATGTACCGCTTTTTGTTACAGGAAATGGTGGACAAGGTAAGACTTCCCTCATGTTTAGGTTTGCAGTGCAAAAAGCTAGAGAAGGCTTTCATGTTTTTTGGATTCGTTTGAATGCAAACTCTGTCATTGAAAATGAAGTGAATGAAATGATCACACGATTAGAGAGTATCTCAAAAAAAACCGGTTTGCGGGTACTTTTATTCATCGATAATCCTTTTGTAAATGAACAGGCTTTATGGATGATCCATGACAGAATCGGGTCTAATTATGATTGTATTCAAGTTATATTATTTGAACGACTTAACCGCCTGAAGACACTGATATATGAAAATGAAAATAAACTTGAGTTTTGGTATAGCAGTGCAAATGTTATTTGTTTGCTTAATCAAAAAAATGTGGATGAAGATTTTTGGTACAATAAAGAAAGCTGTTACATGTTACCACCGAACAAGGGTTGGAAACGTCAGATAATAAGCAAGTTAGAACGTACTTTGGTTAGTTCGGGAAAATATAATGCACAAATTCTAGCGAAAGTTATTGCATCCGAGGTAAAAGAAATTGAGAACGAGAATATAGCAATTGTTGAAAATATATTCATTATTCTACTATCTTACCGTGATGTTTCTTGTAAATTAGAAAAAACAGAAGCTGTATCTACATCAGGCATTAAAATGGATTGGGATGAATGGCATGAGATTGTTAAAACTAAGCTAAACTGCAGCTTTGAATTTTCATATGCCTACATTGCATGCCTTTATTTGTTTAAAATTTCTACTACTACGGAATTGCTTTCAGCTCTAATGAACATCCCTGTTCACACATTAAATGATTTCTTTGAAGCAAAATTTAAATCGTCAATGGGTGAACCACTGCATTATCATGACGGAAAGATTTGGCCAAAGCACGACATGATAGCAGATATATTCTTCAGATTTAATAAAGAACCATCAGTACAAACTTGCTTAGAACGTTTAATGCCACTTATGGATGAGGAAATGCTTCTCTCACTTTCAAATTTACTTTTTACGAGAGAACAGATACTGAATTGTATAAATCCAAAGTGGAAAGATTATTATCATCTAAAATATGATCGATTAGCTGAGCTATATATCAAATGTGTAAAACAAATTGGAGTTGATGCTCAAAAATGGCGACCCCATTGGCTTCTTCTCGTTGGATTTATGTATTATAATACCATTGGAGACGAGCATAAAGCAAAGGATTCAATTGACCAAGCTTTTCAATTGTATCCCGATGAAAGCGATGTAAGATACAATTATGCGTTATACTATATTAGAAACAATGATATGGAAAAATCAGAGCCAATATTACTCGAAATAGTCTCTAAAGGTGGCTATGATTCTAAAGAACAATTAAAAACTGTAATGAACGTGCTATTTAGTTATTATTTTAATCATGGGGACAAACTTAAAATTTACAGAATTATAAATGAAATTATAGATAATGAACCTGCAAAAGTACAGTTGATGTGTATTTTCGAAGTACTCTCACAAAAACTATTTTCCTCAATATATTTGAATGCAGCGTCATTATTTTTAGAGAAAGCAAAAAATTGTTACCCTAATAGCAGCACAATTAATAAGTTGCGGCTGGAACTTAATATAAAAAATCAAAACCCGGAAGCATCTCTTAAAAGCTTGCAGATACTAGTTGATAGCCACAAAGTCAGAAAAAACGAAATCTATTTTTTATTTGACAAGAGGAAACTCAGTGACACAAGAACTTTATTCGATCAATTTGCATACTTGTGCATGAAACTTAATAAACGTGAATTGTCATTTGACATTGCAAAAGATTTAGTTTTGAATCATAGTTCAAAATATAGCTGTCTTTTGATTTCCCTGAGAATTTTTTTAACAATGGAAGAATTTGATTCAGCATTTCAAGTGATATTAAAATTAGAAGAGAATCAGTTAGAGCGAATTCCTTTTTATTTTTTTGAATGTGGTGATTTGTTTTTAAAGAAAGGAAAATATGAATATGCAAATCATTGTTTTTCATATTGCTCGAGTAAAAAACAAGAAAATACTTTTATTCTCAATAGCATAGGTTTATCATACATGAAGGCAAAGAATTATGAAAAAGCCGAGGAATATTTTAATATGTCACTATCCATGTGGCCAAACGATACTTATGCCCTGATATGGTCAATACAAGCAGCTATTAATGGCAACCTTGTTACCCCAAATATAAAAGCAAGAGCAAATCGCACTTGTGAATTATACCAAGATAGTATTCCAATTTTAGGTAAGCTCGCACTTTTATATATTAAATTAAAAGAACCAAAACTTGCAGAAAGTTGTTATTTGAGAATTTTAGAGCTAAACCCTAACGATGATAGAGCTATCTGTGGTCTGTTTAATATATATTTCTATTCTCATCAAGTAGAAAAAGCAAAAGAAATATTGGAATCTCATTCAAATGTCAACAATATTTATATAAGGAATTGTCGCATCAAAGCAAAGCTTCCTTTAATTCCAAAAGTTACAAAAATAGACTATGTAAAAAGCGAAAGGACAAATTAAATGGTATCAGTAAAAAATTTAACATGTGAATCTCTTACAGATCCCCTTGGAATTTCAACAATGAATCCGCATTTTAGCTGGCTTATTGAGACAGATATGGAAAATGCAGTGCAGGAAAAATACCACATAGAAGTAACAGACGAGGATAATGGACTTATATGGGATAGTGGTGAAATCGACAGTTCTAAGTCAGTATTGGTGGAATATCAGGGACAAAGCATCGAGTTTGCCACGAGATATTTCTTTAGTGTGCGTGTGCAGGTAAACAGCGAATGGAGCAAGTGGAGCAAAAAAGCATGGTTCGAAACTTCACTTGAAAAATGGAATGCAGGCTTTATATGCGCCGACGATAAGCCTGAGGAATCTATTGGCAAGACTTTCAAAAAAGATATTACCCTTTCAAAGCCTGTTAAATGCGCAAGGCTCTATGCCACTGCACTTGGACTCTATGAGTGTTTCCTAAACGGAAAGCCTGTGTCAGATACCTGCTTCAATCCTGGATGGTCATCTTATGGTAAACGCCTGCTTTATCAGGTTTATGACATCACAAACTTACTTTTAGATGGAGAAAATGAGCTTAAGACATATCTTGGTGCTGGCTGGTATAAGGGCGATTTGGGTTTTAAAAACTGTCGAAATATTTATGGAGATAAAATGGCATTTTCTGCACAGATTGATATTGTTTACGCAGATGGCAGCAGTGAAACCATATTCACAGACGAGGATTGGCAATACGCTGATAGTCCAATTGTGTATTCAGAAATTTATAACGGTGAAACCTATGATGCGCGAATGGAAACACCTAGTTTATGGAAAAACGCTTCTTTATTTACCATGGAAAATGTCAGAGTGGAAGCCTTTGACGGTGTACCTGTAAAAAGGCAAGAGATACTTAAGCCCATAAAATTATTTACTACCCCAAAAGGTGAGAGGGTGCTGGACTTTGGGCAAAATTTGACAGGACGTGTGCGTTTTATCGTAAAAGGTACAGCTGGAGATAAAGTAGTATTGCGCCATGCCGAGGTTCTTGACAAGGATGGTAATTTCTATACCGAAAATTTGCGCTCTGCTAAAGCTACTGATGAGTACATTTTAAAAGGTGGAGAAATTGAAGTCTATGAGCCATTCTTTACTTTTCACGGTTTCCGTTTTGTTTGTGTGGATGAATACCCTGGTGAGATCAACCTAGAGAACTTTCAAGCGATAGTGACACACTCAAATTTAGAACGCATAGGAGTTTTTTCCTGTTCTAATCAGCTTATAAATCAGCTTCAAAGCAATATCACATGGGGGCTTAAAGGAAATTTCCTTGATATCCCAACAGACTGCCCACAGCGTGATGAACGTTTAGGCTGGACGGGTGATGCACAGATTTTTATATCCACTGCAAGCTATTTGTACAATGTTCTCCCCTTCTTCCGCAAGTGGCTTCATGACCTTGCTCTCGATCAAAGACCAGACGGCGGTGTTCCTTTTGTTATTCCGGACTTGTTTAATACTTTCAAGGGAGATCCGAATATAAAGGAAAATCACTCGTCTTGCGGATGGGGAGATGCAGCGGTAATAATACCTTGGACTTTATACGAATGTTTCGGAGATGAGCGTTTAATCCTAGAACAGTATCCTAGCATGAAGGTGTGGGTAGAATATATAAGGTCGCAGGCAAATGGTAACTTGTGGAATACTGGTTTTCACTTTGCTGATTGGGTTGCGCTAGATGCTAAAGAAGGCAGCTATATTGGTGCAACTCCAAGAGATTTGTGTGCCACAGCATATTACGCATATTCCACAGAGCTTGTAGCTAAGGCTGCTAATCTTATTGGTGAACTCGAGGATGCTAAAAATTACAGCAAATTACATGC
The DNA here is from genome assembly GCA_009785875.1 of Oscillospiraceae bacterium. Lineage (GTDB taxonomy): Bacteria > Bacillota > Clostridia > Clostridiales > Clostridiaceae > WQUF01. The sequence goes on from WQUF01000260.1 coordinate 9,206, forward strand.
AGATATAGCAAAAGCGTATCAAGATGAATTTTTTACAAATACAGGGCGACTTGCTGCAAGAACACAAACTGCTCACATACTTTCGCTCATGTTCGGTCTTACACCTGACAAATTTATTCATAGAACAGTTGAAACCCTTGTTAAACTTATTGAAGAGAACGATGGACATCTTGTAACAGGCTTCCTTGGAACACCATATTTCTGTCATGCATTAAGCCAAAACAATAGGCTGCTAGAGGCTTACGCATTGTTAGAGCGAGAAGACTATCCATCATGGCTATATCAGGTTAAAATGGGCGCAACTACTGTTTGGGAACATCTTGATGGAATAAAGCCGGATGGATCCATGTGGAGCGCAGATATGAACTCATTTAATCACTATGCATATGGAGCAATCGGAGACTTTATTTACAAGGTCGTCGCTGGAATAAATCATTTGGAAGCTGGATATAAGCGTATTTTGATAGCACCGAAGCCTGGTGGTTCATTAACATGGGCAAAAGCAGAGTTAAATACTCCTTATGGCTTAGTTTGCTCTCACTGGAAGCTTGAAGATGGAAAATTTACGCTGAATGTAAAAATCCCACCAAACACAACTGCTGAAATAGAATTACCAAATGGAGAACGCTATGAGATTGGTTCTGGGGAATATGTATATTAATATATAAAAATTATAAAAAATGTTATTGAAATACTAAAAAATATGTGATACTATTAAATCATTAAACAGATATAAATATTTATTGTTTATATTGATGAAACATAGCCAGTTTCAAGTTATTTCATAAAAAAACAGGTGCTGTAACACCTGTTTTTTTGCTTTATTGGAGAAAAGTTTTATAGATTGTTATCAAAAGATTAATGATAGCAATCACTTCTCCCAATGTAGGCTTATGTTTATTATCATAGCCCGAATTCAAGTTATTCACCTCCTTTTAAGGAGCAAGTAAGTAACATGCAACGCTTCAGTATGAATTTGTGGACATTAAAATTATATTCCATTTATATACTAAAACACAAGTATTAATTTAAATTATATTAATTATATATAAGAAAATAATTACTCTTCAAATATATTAACATGTTCATAAACTTAATGTATAATATATGGAAAAGTATAAAAATTAAATTCTATTTTGAATATTAGCTATAACTTAGTTAAATATATTAATAATTAAACCAAAATATGAGGAGGCTATCTAAAGATGGAAAACTTTGATCAAAACTACTATTACGAGACCCCAAAAATCATAAATACAGGTGAACCACACATGGCACTTGTCTTTCTCCTGGATACATCTTTGTCCATGCGAGGTATGCCAATTAAACAGTTAAATGAAGGCTTAAATAGATTTAAAGATGAAGTTTGCACCGATAAACGAACCCGTGATATTTTAGATGTTGCTGTGGTTGAATTTAACAACACTAGCAGAATAGTACAAGATTTTTGCCCTGTGGAATACATGGAAGAGATTAATTTAAGAGCAAATGGAGGTACTATCATGGCACCTGCAATAGAAGTGGCACTTGATATGGTTGAAGCTCAATCACGCCTCTATATTCGCACAGGTACAATGCCATATAAACCATGGGTTATTTTAATTTCAGATGGTGCACCAAATGATGACATAAGTGAAATCGCAAATAGAATTAAAGATATGGAAGATAATGAAAAAGTCAGTTTTCGTTCATTAGGTGTGGAAGGATATGATTCAAAAATCCTGCATACTTTATCTGGCAACAAGGTAATGAAGTTAGAAGGAATAGATTTTACATGCTTTTTCAATTGGGTAAATAAAAGCATGCGCTCTGTTTCTCAAAGTTCACCTGGTGAAAAGCCTGAAGCGATACCTCTCGAAGGTGATGTTTATCGAGATAGGGATACATCTGACATGAATTAACACTGCAAACCAGTTTGCATTTTTAAGGAGGAAATCGCAATGATATATGCATATGGAATAACAGCCCAAGGTGCTTATCACATAAAGAATAATACGCCTTGCCAAGATGCTCATAATATAGTCAAGCTAAGAGATAATATGGTTATAGCAGCTGTAGCCGACGGGCTTGGTAGCATGGAGCATTCTGATATTGCTTCAAAATTAGCAGTAGAAGTTTCTGTTAACTACTGCAAAGAAAGCATCGCCAGCTCAAGCAATTCTGACGAGATACTTAAAATAATAGAAGCTTCTTTTTCATTAGCACAAAATACTATCGAAAAAGAAGCTCAAAACAATGGTCACCGCATTGAACAATACGACACAACCCTCACTTTAGCAGTTATGAATGATGAAATATTGTACTACGGTCATTCAGGTGACAGTGGCATTATCGCTTTAACTACTGAAGGATTATATGAAAAGGTCACAGAGCAGCAGCGCGATGATGAAGCCCGAGTATTCCCATTATTTTTTAAGAACAAATGGATCTTTAAGCAATATGAGAAAAATGTATCAAGCGTACTTTTAGCAACCGATGGTATGCTTGGTACCTTCTTTCCAATATATATAAAGAATGAACCAGTGAATATACATGTTACGCTAGCGCGTTTTTTTATGGATAACAAGAGATTGCACATAGATAAACTTGGGGAAGATTTAGTAAAAATGCGCATTGAACAATTCATCCTCAATATACCATGCGATCAGGTCGATGACGACAAAACTGTGGTTGTACTCATCAATACCGATATTGAACCTTCATTGCAGCCTGATGATTATTATAAAGAACCAGATTGGGTAGAGCTTAAAAGGAAAAGAGACGAAGAATTGAAGAAGCTTCTGTATCCTAATTTCTTTAAAGGTAAGAGTGAGGGAGATTAAGATATGACAACGGTAATCGGTTTGTATGGAACGAAGTATCAGATTGATTCCAAGCCTTTTAAAAGCGGAGGAGAAGGCGATATATATCATATATTAAATATAAAAAACAAAAGTATTGCCAAGATTTATCATGGAGATAAGCCAAATCTCGATCTTGAAAATAAAATCAAGTTTATGGTAAATAATCCTCCAAATGCTAAAGTGCTTGACCAAGTAGCATGGCCTTTAGATGTCCTTTATGATTCTAAAAAGCAGTTTTGTGGCTTTGTCATGCCAGGATTAAATATAAACGCTGAACTCCGAGATATATATCAATATCCTCCAAGAGATAGTTTTTCTTTGAAGCAAAAAGTGATCATAGCTGAAAATATTTGTGCAGTTATAACCGCAATACACAAGGCTGATTTCATTTTTGGAGACTTTAACCCAAGCAATATCGGTGTGAATACAAATACAGGTAAAGTTGCATTTTTAGACACAGATACATACCATGTAACTGATACATTTTCCAATGAAGTATACCGCTGCAATGTCTGCGCTGATGGGTATGCAGCTCCTGAACTTCTTGAGGCTTGTGCTGATTATGCAGCTAAACATCCAGAAGACAGCAAAGAGCTGTATGCAAAAGTACCACTTCCAACCTTTACAAAGGAAACAGACAATTTTGCTTTAGCCATTCATATATTTAAGCTCCTGATGAATAGTTTTACTCCATTTAGTGGGATCATAGAAACAATTTCTCCTTCAAAAGCATCTCCTTCTATTGGAAATACTGCTATCCGAAAGAATGAATATTGTTTTAGACCTGGGTATAAACCGCTATCCGTCGCAATACCTCCACTTGATGTCTTACCAAAAGAGATAGCCGATTTATTTACACGAGCTTTTTTAGTCATAGATGAAATAAAGCCTAAACAAAGACCATCATCTGTTGAATGGTTTGATGCTTTAAATAGATACGAGAATAACATGGTAGATTGTAAGGAAAACGCATTACATCAATACGATAAGAAAAATAAGACATGCCCCTTTTGTGAAGCTGATAAAAGATACGAAGCTGAAACAGGACAAATTATTTATAAGCAAAGGCATATATCCCAAAAAACATTTTATATCAATAATAAGCTTCCTTTAGATAGTGACACTAATGGTATTACTCTAGTTAAAGAAGCTTTAACTGGAGTTGATTATAACGGGATTAAATGGACATATACTGGCAGCATTGCTAATGAGTGCTTCCATGGACATGGGAAACTAGAATGGGATAATGGCAATAAGTATGATGGTGAGTTTCATTTCGGAAATCGTACTGGTAGGGGTACATACAAATGGGCTAATGGTGACAGATATACTGGGGATTGGTTAAACAACAGGTGTACTGGAAGAGGTACATTTAAATGGGCTAACGGCACTCAGTATTTTGGAGAATGGTCCAACGATTTGCGCAACGGTAAAGGCTTATTCAAAATGGAAAATGGCGATCAATATGATGGTGACTGGATAGATGATGTTCGTACCGGCAAAGGTACGTACAGATGGGCTAATGGTGATATTTATAATGGTGATTTCAAAGATAATGAAATCACAGGGAATGGGAAAAAAATTTGGATGGATGGCTCATCTTACATCGGCGAATGGTATAATGGTGCTCGCAATGGGAGGGGCTTTATTAAATGGACAAATGGTGACCAATATGATGGTGATTGGTTAGACGATATTCGCACTGGTATTGGAACTTATAAATGGGCAGATGGAAGTGTATATACTGGTGACTTTATACATGATAGTTGTACAGGGAGAGGACAAAAAACTTGGGCTAATGGTGACCAGTATTATGGTCAATGGAAAGATGATAATCGCCATGGAAAAGGAGAAATGGTGTGGAAATCATCTGGCGATTGGTATGATGGAGATTGGGTAAATGATGTATGCATTGGAAGAGGCACTTACAGATGGGCAAACGGTGACCAGTATGATGGAAACTGGGTAAATGGTGAGCGCACTGGTAAAGGCATATTCAAATGGGCTGATGGTACTGTGTATATTGGTGATTTAATAAATGGAAAATTTACGGGAAAAGGAAAAAAGATTTGGACCGATGGTTCATATTACAAAGGTTATTGGAAAGATGGTAAACGCCATGGGAAAGGAAAATTGAAGTGCGCAAATGGTTTTATCCAAAAAGGTATATGGATAGATGACGTTTATCAAGAAAAAGTTGAGAAATTGAAGCGAGTGTTATAAAGGAGGGTTAAAATATGATAATAACTGGTTTAAATAGAATAAATTACGAAATCATAAATCCCCTTAGTTATGTTCTTGCAATTGTGATATCCCTTGGATTTACAGTATTCGTTAATCTCATAATGAATTACAGGCTGGTGCAGATCGATATGTTGGAATCGCTTAAAAGCGTGGAATAATTAAAAAAATGCTACCGTTTTTTCTAAAACAGTAGCATTTTTATCATGTTATTTGTTTAGACTTAACTTTTGTAACGGAGTTAAATACAGCCTTTAAATCTACCTCTACACTTTCTACTGCTGTCAGCCTTATTTTATCATTTCTAAAATAATATTTAGGTTTTCCGTATATTCCATTATTCAAAATAAATACATCGACTTCTTCTCTTTCAGGATCAACAATCCAATATTCCTTAACTCCGGATCTCTCAAACTTATCTAACTTTTTTGTTTTATCAATTCTAGAAGTAGAATCAGAGCTTATTTCAATTATAAAATCAGGCACACCAGAATAGCCAGTTCCTTTTATACCTGATACATCGCAAACTATTAAAATATCAGGCTGAATCACAGTTGAGATATCTTTATCCTTTTCATTCTTATAAGGTAACCTTAAATCAAATGGTGCTGCAGCGACTTCACATGTAGATTCCATTAACTGATTGCTAATCTGTCTAAGTAATTCTCTCGATATAAATTGATGCTCCCAAATTGGTGCTGACATCATATAAGGTACCCCATCGATTAGTTCCCATCTCTCATCTTCAGGAAAATTTAAATAATCTGAATAAGTATATTCTTTATCTATATTTTGCATTTCCATTTAAACTACCACCTTTCACTAAAAACTATCCTCTACTCATTAATTATACAACTATTAAAACCATTCATCCAAGTTGGATTTGATGGAGTATATATAGAGTTAATGCACATTATTTCCAATATTCCATGATCTTTCACAAATTTAGGTATGTTCATGATCAAGCTCCTCGGGTCTAGCACATAGATATCCTCATAATTATTCACTAAAAATGGCACAAATGCATTACCAAATGATTCCTTTACAACCAATATCTTCTTTCCATTTTTTAGTTCTGTATTTATATGAATAAGTGGAACATCTCCTGTTATAAACACTAGATATTTATTTGTACTTTGAACATTCGTGGTTATGACATCTATAGGGTATCCATCTTGCATGGATGAATCTTGATACACTGTTGCATTATTTGAAACCTCTGGTATAAAATATTCAACATAATCTGGATTATTCGCAAGCTTCTGGCTTAGTGTATAATAATATAGCGATCCTAAAAAATTATCTATCTGACCCTTCTTTAGTTTATTGATATCAACAGCATCAAAACCAGCTGAATCTGCAAATGCTACATAACTATAATATGCTCCTCTAGCTGTCCAGTGATGATCAGTTCTAAAATATAAATATTCATCGATATGATAAGATATTTTTGAATATGCATCTACAGATTTAACATCCTTTAAGGCATCATGAATTATTTTTATGGCAGCTTTTTCTGAATGAGTGCCAGTGTGATATTCAGCTGGAGAATAAAACTCAATAGGTGATGGTACTAAGAGATCGTAAACTTGTACACCTGGAACATTTTTTTGAAGCGTATTTATGGAATCTGCATAAGCTAAAAGTGAAAGTTCATCGATTCCAAAGTACTCCATTGCCCTATTATCAGCAATGAGTATCGAATTCATGTCCTGAACTTCTTTAGGAGGAGGAATATAAGGAACCTTTTCTGTAGTATTATCTGTCTTAGAAGAAGTAGTGTTTTCTATATAAGAAGTAGTATTCTCTAAATAAGAAGTGGTATTCGCTGGAGGCAGTGCTTCACCAAAACCCATATCTGGTTTTTTTACATCCACTATTTCTACTCCATTTTTATTTGTCTCTGTATAAAATGCCATTATCTTTTTATTTGTATTCATAAAAAAATTTCTAAAAGGAAATTGATCTTGAAAATAATCTCCATATTCCTTTGTAAATTCACCGCTAAAATACGAACTAAAGGAAAAGGAAGGTTTCTGTGCAAGGGTTCTCTTTTCCTCTTCTGAAATTTCAGAATCGCTATGAATAATATGACTTATGCTTAAAAAAGCAAGGGGTACTAAAAATCCAAGTATAGGTATGATCTTTTTTTTATTTTCATTTTTTCTTTTCTTTCTGTATCTCATGTTATCCCCCTCTAAAACTTAAAATAGATAAATGGGTTGTAAGTCGACCCAACTAAAGATGCGCTGCACCACAATAATGTAACAAAATTAAACGCAGTGCTTGAAAAAGTGGTTAAAAAATCAAATTTACTATTATTAACTAAAAAATAATCTATAAATTTCTTTAAAAACTTCACAACTGGCAAACATGCTACTACCGAAATGATTATAAAGACATAGTTATTTGATAAAAAGATCATATCCTTGTTCGATATAAAGCCATTATTAGTAAAACCAAACATTATAGAAAATGCCTTCAATGATGCTGTAATGTTTTCAAAGTAGAATATGACAAAGCTTAATAAAAGAAAGAATATCATATAAAAATGCTGAAAAAAGCTTGGCAACTTTTTAAGCAATTTTAATAAGAATAGCTTTTCCATCAATAGCATTATAAAAAAGTATAAGCCCCACAATATAAAATTCCAATTTGCTCCATGCCAAAGACCTGTTAAAAACCAAACTATGAATAAATTTCTAATTAGATATCTTCTATTCCCTCCAAGTGGAATATAGACATAATCTCTAAAGAAAGTGCTAAGTGACATATGCCATCTTCTCCAAAATTCAGTGAGGGATTTAGATATATATGGATAATTAAAATTTTCTAGGAAATCAAATCCAAACATCTTTCCAAGACCAATGGCCATATCCGAATAACCTGAAAAGTCAAAATATATCTGAATAGCATAAAAGAAAATGCCAAGCCACATTCCAAAAACACTTAAATCAGAAAGGCTTCCTGATATAGAGTTATTAACAAGTACACCTGCATAATTTGCTATGATAACCTTTTTAAATAAACCAATTAAAAATCTATTTATGCCTTTTAAAACATAATCCATAGTGCTTAGCCTACTTTTAATCTGCTTTGCAATATCTATATATCTTATTATAGGTCCGGCAACCAGCATAGTGAAAAATGATACGTACATTAAAAAATCCAAAAAACTATCTTCTGCTTTTACATCTCCCCTATAAACATCAATAGTATAGGACATGGTCTGAAAAGAGTAGAAAGATATCCCAATTGGCAGATTAAATCTAGGCACTGGAATATGAGTGTGCAATAATAAGTTGATATTTTCCACAAAAAAGCCGCTGTATTTGAAAACGATGAGAAAGCTTAAATTAACTGAAATAGAGATTAAAAGCAAGATCTTGCCTTTTGTTTTATTAGCTCTAAATCTCTTTTTTGTAATTCTTGAATCCTCTATTAAATGTGAAATTGTATAATCCATAACTCCAGTTATGATTAAAAGAATCACCCAAACAGGTTCACCCCATGAATAAAATATGAGCGATGCAATCATTAAAAAAATATTTTTATATTTTATTGATCTTATTAAAAAATTTCCTAAAAGCACTATAGGCAAAAAAGCATATAAAAAAATCAAACTTGAAAAAACCACTCAATCACCATCTTTTATCTAAAAATGAAATATATATCTTATTATACAATATTATACAATATTTTTAAATCTAAATGATTTAAATCCAAATTATGTTAATTTATGTTCCCAAAAAATCTTCTTGACATATCATTTTATGGGTTTATAATGAAAATATAAACCATTGACTGGAAGTAAGTAGCGTAATTTTAACCAGTAATAGAGAGCTGCAGAGGATGGAAATGCGGCATGGAGAATTTCGTGAATGGATCCAGGAGGGTGAACCAAAAGAGGCAACCTCGAGTAGGGGAAACGGAGATGGCACTTCGTTAATAAATGTCAGCGTATGATTGTACGCAATGAGTGGGCGCATTTTTTTGCGTCAAGCCGGGTGGCACCGCAGGAGTTAGTTATGCTCTTGTCCCTGCAATTATAAATAAATGCAGAGGCATGGGCTTTTTTGTTTGTCCATGCTTCACGAAAGGAGTTAATTAATATGAAAATCCCTTACAAAATCTATCTTTCGGAGGAGGAGATTCCAAAAGCATGGTACAACATCCGTGCTGACATGAAAACAGACCACAGACCAATGCTCAATCCAGCGACCTTGAAACCAGTCACTGCAGAAGATTTAAGCCCAGTGTTTTGTGATGAACTAGTGAAACAAGAACTCAATGACAAGGATCGATTCATCGAGATACCAGAAGAAATTAGAGATTTCTACAAGATGTATCGCCCATCACCGCTGGTTCGTGCATATTGTTTAGAAAAAGCACTTAACACTCCAGCAAAGATATACTATAAGTATGAAGGCGGTAATACTTCGGGAAGTCATAAACTGAATTCAGCAATCGCTCAGGCATATTATGCTAAGAAGCAAGGCATGATCGGTGTTACCACAGAAACAGGTGCTGGTCAATGGGGTACTGCGCTTGCAATGGCTTGTGGATATTTTGGAATTGATTGTAAGGTCTTCATGGTAAAGGTGTCTTCCGAGCAAAAACCTTATAGAAAAGGAGTAATGGAGACATATGGAGCAACCGTCACTCCATCACCATCTGACACTACAAATATTGGGCGCAAGATACTAAAAGAGAATCCTAATACTGGTGGAAGCCTTGGTTGTGCAATCTCTGAAGCTGTCGAGGTGGCAGTAAGCACTAAAGGATATAGGTATGTACTTGGAAGCGTTTTAAATCAAGTTCTGATACACCAGTCCATTATCGGTTTTGAAACCAAGGCTGCTCTCGAAAAATACGACGAATACCCGGATATTATTATAGGATGCGCAGGTGGTGGCTCCAATCTTGGTGGACTCATGGCTCCATTCATGGCAGAAAAAATAGCTGGCAAAAAAGCACCATACTTTATAGCTGTAGAGCCTGCATCATGTCCATCTATGACCAGGGGACGTTTTGCGTATGATTTTTGTGATACAGGTATGGTTACGCCTCTTGCAAAGATGTATACCCTAGGTTCGTCCTTTATACCGGCACCAAATCACGCAGGAGGACTAAGATTTCACGGTATGAGTCCAATTTTATCGCAGCTCTACCACGATGGATATCTTGACGAAGCGAGAGCTGTAGGTCAATTGCAAATATTTGAAGCTGCAGTGATGTTCGCCCGTATTGAAGGTCTTCTGCCTGCTCCTGAATCAGCTCATGCCATACGTGTAGCTATCGATGAAGCGTTAAAATGCAAAGAAACCGGTAAGGAAAAGACGATTTTGTTCGGTCTTTCAGGAATGGGCAATTATGATATCGGTGCTTATATGCAATATAATAGCGGATCCTTGCAAGATTATATCCCTACAGACGAAGATCTTGAAAAAGGATTTGCGTGTCTTCCAAATGTAGAGGAATAAATATAAAGACAGTTCGTAATCCTCCTGTCTTAAAACAAAACTAGGAGATTCATTTATGAAATTAAGAATAAACATGGTTGTGAGAATCGCTGCTGTAGCTGCTATCTATGCTGTTATAACTATTTTCCAAGGTAATACTGCTTACCTTGGAATCCAGTTTAGAATTGCAGAGATCTTAAATCTACTTGCTTTTTTAAATCCATTATATGGAATTGGTGTGATACTCGGTTGTTTTATCTCAAATTTATTTAGCCCTATGCTAATTGTGGATATAGTATTTGGTACCCTGGCTACAGCTTTGAGCGTTTTCTTAATAGGAAAGAACAAAAATCTATTTATAGCTAGCCTTTATCCAGTTATAATAAATGCCATTGTAATAGGTCTTGAACTTTATTTTGTATATAAACTTCCATTATTATTAACTATGCTGCAAATTGCAATTGGTGAATTTGTTGTGGTGAGCATAATGGGGACTATATTGTTTAGATTTATTTTAAAGAATAAATCTTTATTAAATATTTTGAAAGGAAATTAAATACAATGGAAAATTCAGAAAATTTGATAAAAACTAATAAATATAATATGACAGTTGAACAAAATATTTTCGTTGCAAAGCGAAATATTATTGATTACATATGGAAAAGTGCAAATTTAGAGGGTATAGCTGTAACATATCCCGATACAGAAACTATTTATAATGGTTTTTCTGTTTCAGGAATGAAAGTTGATGATATATTAGCAATCAATAATTTAAAACATGCATGGCAATTTGTTTTAGAGACTATTGATTACCCTATTGATTATCCTTTTATTTGTAAGATAAACCAGTATGTTGGTGGTGGAAATCTGATTTATAACGCAGGCTTTATTCGAAAATTACCTGTCTCTATTGGCGGTACAAATTGGAAGCCTGATATGCCTGATGAATCTCTAATAAAAGAAGATATTGAAAAGATACAGAAAATCGATAATCCAACAGATAAAGCTTTAACTCTAATGCTTTATCTTGCTTACGCACGAATGTTTCTTGATGGAAATAAACGGACTTCCATGCTAGCTGGAAATCACGTAATGATTTCAAACGGCGCAGGTATTATATCAATTCCGATAGAATTACAATCATCATTTACATCTTTATTAATTAAGTATTATGAATCAAATAATATGGCGGAAATCAAGAAATTCGTTTACGATAATTGCATTGATGGTATATCATTTTGAAAATAAGCTTATAAAAACTAAGGGGATGGCGCAAAATGGCTATTTATACGCTGATGCGTATAAATAGCCATTTTGAACTTTATAAAATATAACTTTAGATCAGCTAAATATCTATGTGATTAGAAAATAAGTTGGAATTACAGCTTAATTGTGCATAATGAATAAACATGCGTCAACATGTTTATTCATTATGCAACAGCCCCTTATCTATGCAATCTCTAAAGCAATTCTTATCATATCAGTAAATGTCTTCTCTCTGTCCTCTGAAGTCGTAACTTCTTCTGAAACCAAAGAATCCGATATTGTTAAAATACATAATGCTTTCTTATTAAGATATGCTGCATTTGCATACAATGCTGCAGCTTCCATTTCTACAGCTAAAACTCCTAAAGCCGCCCATTTTTTAAAGCCTTCTTTATCATGTTCGTAGAAAGTATCCGATGACAAAACATTTCCAACATGTACATTAATTCCAAGTTCACATGCTTTATTATAAGCATTAAGGAGCAATTCCCAATCTGCAATAGGTGAAAAAGTTCCATTTAAATTGTATTGGCTTAGATAATTTGAATTAGTGCATGCTCCTTGAGCTATGACGATATCTCTTATATGTATATCCTTCTGATAAGACCCTGCCGAACCTACTCTGATTATATTTTCAACATCATACATAGAATATAATTCATAAGAGTATATACCTATGGAAGGCTGACCCATTCCTGAACCCATGACTGAAACTCTTTTACCTTTATATTCACCTGTAAATCCATACACGTTTCTAACTTCTGTGACAAGTCTTACATTTTCTAAATAATTAACAGCTATGTATTTAGCCCTTAAAGGGTCACCTGGCATCAATACAGTTTTTGCAAATTCACCAGCTTTTGCTGATATGTGAGGTGTTGGCATAATAATCCTCCTTTTATAGGATCCCTATAATCTTAATAATTTAATTTTAATATTATTTCCAATCTAAAGCTATAATTTTTTATAATAAGATCATTTTAAAATGTTTGTTGCAATAAAATTATAGTATAATTGAATAAAAACAGGAGGTTATAAAATTGAGTCAAGATACACCATATAATTGTTCTAATATAAAAGTATCCCAAACTTTAGAAGGATCTGACATCTCAATCGATGTAATTGAATACGATAATTTAACAGCTTCTTCACCTGGAGAGGCAATGAGTTTTTATTATATGAATAGAGCAAATATTAAATTGCGCCAATGCGTAGTCAAATTAAAAGGTAAAAGTGGAATTCAGCTATCTCCAGGAGCTATGAGCTTTATTCATGGAAGAATCGATATGACATCCAATGTAAAAGGCGTAGGGGATTTTTTCGGCAAGGTTATGAAAGCTGCTGTAACAAAGGAACAAGCTATAAAACCTCTCTATAAAGGTGTTGGTGAGATCTTTTTAGAACCTAGCTATAGGCATTATATTTTATTGGATCTCAATAATGAAAGCGTATGCGTGGATGATGGAATGTTCTTTGCAGCTTCTGAAAATGTTAAGGTTACTGCAAGACCAATATCCAGTATTTCAGCAGCAACTTTAGGAGGCGAAGGGCTTTTTAATCTATGCTTAGAAGGAACTGGACCTGTTATATTAGAATGCAAAGTACCAGAGAGCGAAATCGTATTTTATGAACTCGTTAATGACATTTTAAGAGTCGATGGAAATTTTGCTGTTCTATGGAGCTCTTCTTTAAAATTCACTGTTCAGAAATCAGGTAAATCGCTTTTAGGTTCAGCTGTTTCCGGTGAAGGTCTTGTAAACGTATATGAGGGTTCCGGAAGAGTTTGGCTCGCTCCTACACTAAGATTTCATAGTTAATTACTGTGGATTATGGAGAACAAATAATCCTGGATGAAAGACCAATTATGTTGGAAGTAGGTCTCTTGTAAATAGCGTTGGAATAAGACCAGTGGCTCATGCAAGAGACCTTTTATTAATTTTAAGCGAAGCTCTTTTTTCTGTTCTTAATTTGCGTAGTTTAACATAAAATTAAATATAGAATTTATAAAGGAGCATCTCAATGAAAAAAGAGTTTGATTTTGAAAATTTAAATATGTCAGATTATATATATGCCGAAGAGCTTTATGTAGATGAAGAAACTTGCGATAGGTTAAATAAATTAATGGATGATTTAGGGTATACTGACAAAATAAAATTTCATGTTACTGAACCTGAAAATGAAATTACTTCTTTTGATCTTTTTAGCGATCCTAATGAAGACGATAAACCATTCTTAAAAATAAATAAAAGTTACAATGAGATAAGAAATAATCCTATTCTCGATGGTTTAAACTATA
>WQUF01000261.1 GCA_009785875.1 Oscillospiraceae bacterium
TCTAGTCATCTTCTTTCAAAAATCTTTCATCACCTTTTAGAAATATATCATTTAAATCTATTTCTAAATCTTCAAACATCGTGGGTCTTATTACTGTAGAATTGTCTTCTTCATCTTCTTCCATTGGTTCGTCAGTATTATCAATATTAGGTAGTGCAACTGCATCTTTTAGTTTGTATCTTCCATTTTCCAGTACATATTGCTCGATTGATTTAAGTCTAGGTTCTATAATCCAATATTCTTTTACACCAAATTTTTCAAATAAATCGTATTTGTCTCCTCTGTCTTTTGTCCTGGTCTTTCTAGAAACGACTTCAACTACTAATTCAGGAGAACCTTTATAACCTCTCTTAAATGCCTTTGATTCATCACATATTATTGTAATGTCTGGAACTGAAAACTCCTTTTTATTTTCCGAGTCTAAATAAACATTTACACTTTCAGTATATGCCATACAATTTTTATTTGTGCTAATAAAATAATTATTGAATTTTAGCCCTAGTCTAGTAATGATCTTCGCATGTAAAAAAGTACCTGCCATATAATAGATCTTACCATTGATGATCTCTTTAATTTCATTTTCATGGTCTACATAATTTCTTAATTCAGACATTCATAATCCTCCATCTATTATTTTTTTGCTCATATAAATTATTATCTCAAATATGTTATTTTTTTTCTAGATACATTCACATTTTTTTCACAAGCTATTTCCTAAATAATAAAAAATTTTGATTTTTGTTGACAAGAATTTTTCCCTATGATATTTTCTAAATGTAAAGGTTTTATAAAAGAGTACGTATTCGATGGTGATTTGATCATCAGAGATTCTGTTTCAAAAATTTAAAAAAACGAGGTAAATATGTTTAATAAGGTTTATCATGGTGGAGACTACAACATCGAACAATGGCTTTCTTACGACGGAATCTTAGAAAAAGATATAGAACTTATGAAAAAGGCGAATATAAACTTCGTATCTATGGGAATATTCAGCTGGAGCATGTTGGAGCCTACAGAAGGAAATTACGATTTTAAATGGCTTTTAGATGTAACATCTAAATTATTTGAGAATAATATAAAAGTGATAATGGCTACTCCTTCCGGTTCAAAACCAGCTTGGCTTTCTAGTAAATATAAAGAAGTTCAAAGGGTAAACGAATATTTTCAAAGGGAACTCCACGGAAATAGACAGAGCCACTGCATGACATCCCCTATTTACCGTGAAAAAGTTAAGCTGATAGATACCGAAATTGCAAAGAGATTCGCTGGAAATAAAAACATACTGATGTGGCACGTTTCGAATGAATTCAGTGGTCATTGCTATTGCGATCTATGCGTTAAAAAATTTCAAGATTATCTTAAATTAAAGTATAAATCAATAGAAAATTTAAATAAAAAATGGTGGAACACATTTTGGTCTCATAACTTCAGCGATTTTAGTGAAATCTATCCGCCAAGCCCTATCGGTGAATTTACGAGCACTCCTCTTTTAATGGAGTGGGAAATGTTCACCACTTTAAACACAATAGATTTTTATAATGCTGAGAGAGATACCATAAAAGAATTCGATAAAGATGCTATCGTAACTATAAATTTCTGGGGCGATACCTGGATGCATCTTGATTACTTTGAATTTAGAAAGCATGTGGATCTGATAACTTATGACACTTATCCAGAATGGTACGCAAAACCCGATCACGAAGTCGCTATCGAAGCTTCATTTACATACGATTTGATGAGAAGCTTAAGGAATGACAATTTTTTCATGATGGAATCGACACCTTCAACATCCAATTGGAAATATGCTTCAAAACTAAAAAGACCAAAGCTCCATAAATTGAGCAGCATTTTACCAATTGCATTTGGCGCACAAAATGTGGGATATTTTCAGATTAGAAAGACAAAAGGCCAATGCGAAAAATTCCACTCAGCAGTTATCAATCACGACAACAGCGACCAAAATTTCATATTTAAAGATGTCTGTGAAGTTGGGCAAATAATTCCAAACCTGGACGAGATATTAAATTCAAAAGTTAAAAATGAAATCGCCCTATATTTTGATTGGAACAATAAACACGCTCTGGAAAACAATTGCGGACCTCTTAAAGGAAAGAAAAACGGATATACAGAGAATTTAAAGGAAGTATATAAAGGTCTTAAGCATGCTGGCTTTAGCACTGATATCGTATATTCTGAAAGCGACTTTTCAAAATATAAAGCGATAATCATCCCTATGGGTTATTCGATACCGGATTCCACATGGGAAAGGCTTTTAGAATTTTCAAAAGATAATACCTTAATCACAACGTCCATGACTGGATACGCCGACGAAATCGACTTAATCTATGATAACTGCAGAAATCACAACTTTGAAGAGATCTCAGGTCTTAAATGGGTAGAAATAGACGGATTGTATCCTAAAGATGAAAATCATTGCAATTTAAACGGTGAAAAGATTTTGTTTAAAGACCTATGTGAGTTAAATAAAGTAAATAGTTGTGATATCATAAGTATTTATGAAGAAGATTTTTATAAAGGCTATCCTGTAATAACAAAGAATAAAAACAGCTATCACATCGCTGCAAATACCGATCCAGATGGTTATGCTAAGATCTTTTCTCATATATTTTCTAAAGAGAATATTAAAAAACTTAAATTCTTCAGTGAAGATCTGATGGTGAGTAAAAGAGAAAATAAAACATTTAATTATTATTTTATAATGAATTTCAATGAAAATACTAAGGAAATAGATTTAGCAAATGGTTTATATTATGATATTTTAAATAGGAAGTACATTAAAAATCTCACCTTGGAAAAATACGATTTCGCAATAATAAGAGAGCTAAAATAAAGGTGGTGTTTTATGAAATTTACAGATGGATACTGGCTCGTAAGAGAAGGTTTTAAAATAAATCAATTGGTTCAAATTATAGATTACAAGGTTTTTGAAGATAAAATTATCCTCTATATAACAACAAAACCTATTAATCACAAAGGAGATACCATAGACGGTGCTCTCATAACAATGGAAATAAGCATTATAAACGAATCTGTCGTTAAGATTAGATATGATCACCATAAGGGAATCATCGACGACGAACCCAAATTAGAATTAAATGAACGCTCAGAAAAAATCAAATTCACAGAAGATGAGAAAATCAATATTGATTTTAAAGATGTAGATATTTCATTAGATAAACAAAACTGGAACGTCAGGTTTTCATATAAAAGCAAAAATGTGACAAGCTGCGACTGGCGTTCTACTGCATATATAACAAATGATGAAAAAAGCTACTTTAGAGAGCAGCTAAGCTTAGATATACGTGAAACCATCTATGGTCTTGGTGAAAGATTTACTAATTTCATAAAAAATGGACAAGAAGTCACCATATGGAACGAAGATGGCAGCACTTCAACTTATCAAAGCTATAAAAATATTCCCTTTTATATATCCAGTAAAAATTACGGTCTCTTCGTAAATTCAAATAAAAAGGTGAGCTTTGAAATCGGCTCTGAAGTTGTAAATAGAGTTCAATTTAGCTTAGAAGGTGAAAACTTAGAATATTATTTAATATTAGCCGATACTCCAAAAGAAGTTTTAATAAAGTATACTGATTTAACTGGGAAACCTGCCCTCCCCCCCCTATGGAGCTTTGGTCTATGGCTTTCTACAAGCTTTACAACAAACTATGACGAAGAAACAGTCAATTACTTTGTAAATAAGATGCATGAATTAGACATACCCCTATCTGTTTTCCACTACGACTGCTTCTGGATGAAGGAATACGAGTGGTGCAATTTTAAATTCGATGATAAGGTATTTCCTAATCCAAAAGAGATGCTAAAAAAACTAAAAGATAAAGGGCTTAAAATATGCGTGTGGATTAATCCATATATCGCTCAAAAATCTCAAGCTTTTGAGATTGCAAAAGAAAAAGGATATTTAATAAAGAGAAAAAATGGATCTGTTTGGCAATGGGATAAGTGGCAATCTGGAATGGGAATTGTAGATTTTACAAATCCTGATGCTTGTAATTGGTTCTCAAATTGTCTTAAAAGCCTTATTGATATTGGTGTGGACTGCTTTAAAACAGATTTTGGTGAAAGAATACCAATAGATGTAGTTTACCACAATAAATCGAACCCCGAAGCTATGCACAATTATTACAGTTATCTATATAATAAAGTAATTTTTAAATTATTAAGAGAATTAAAAAGCGAAGATGCTATTGTATTTGCAAGAAGTGGAGCAGCTGGATCGCAAAAATTTCCTGTACATTGGGGTGGAGATTGCTATTCGAGCTACGGATCCATGGCCGAAAGCTTAAGAGGAGGATTATCTCTAACAAGCTCTGGTTTTGGATTTTGGTCCCACGATATTTCAGGCTTTGAAAGTACAGCAACTCCTGATGTTTATAAAAGATGGGTGCAATTTGGACTCCTTTCCACACATTCAAGGCTCCATGGAAGTTCGAGCTATAGAGTTCCTTGGGAGTTTGGAGAAGAAGCAGTGGAAGTTTTAAGATTCTTTTCAAAATTAAAATGCAAGCTTTCACCGTATATTTTTAATTCTGC
>WQUF01000262.1 GCA_009785875.1 Oscillospiraceae bacterium
TCAACAAGCTTTATTCTATTTACAAAAAGTATATTATTAAGTCTCTTCGAGATACCTTTAGATATATCGTTTTTTAACAAAATCTCTTTTCCCTCAATTTTAATTTGACTTGAAATTTCATTAACCCTAGCTCCTATATCATCTAAAATCGCTTCTTTAATGTCTTTTATTTCTTCAGAAGTTCGTACTGGTTCTCTTTCATGATGAAATGCTACAGATTGAAATATTACTTTTTCATTATCTTTGTTATTGATATTTAAATCCATCATAGGTATGAAAACCAAAGATACATAATTGTGAGGAATATCCTTTAAATTTGATTCTTTAAATTCTATTCCAATATTCTTCTTTATTCTGTTCTGAAAAGGCGTAAAAGCTTTGCCGATATCGTGATAAATAATGGAATAATATATTAAATCCCTAATTTCATTGAAGCCTTTAATTTTTGCTCCATATAATTTCTCAAATGTATAGAACTCTTTCAATAAATTATCAGTATGTTCACCTATACTCTCTATTGGATTTGACTTGGCATAAAGCATTCGTTTTCCACCTCCTTAAGCAAAGACTGCAATTTCTTTTCTTTCATCGTCATAGTAGAATTTTGTTAAATTAACATTAATGTTTGCATTCTTTTCTACATATCGAACATCAATCTTATTTTTCCAATTTCTTAAATTATCTTTTATTTCATAAGTTTTATTCAATCTATAACTTATACCTGCTCCCTCTTCTATATTAAATTTATCAAGAGGAATATAGATTGGCATTTTAAATTCCCCCATTTCTTCGTCCTCATCTTCATCAGTAAATTCTTTTTTCTCTAAATCCACAAACTCAATTTTATCGACCCTCACAAGATCCTCTCTTCTGCCAAGACTTGTATAATCACATCCATTAAAAAAACAATCCATTAATTTCTCTAATACACTATCTTCAGCTAAAACATGAATGATCAAGTTTACCTTTGAAAGCTCATGGATATATCTTGGCATAGTGGTAATTTTATCTTTATAGTATTGGAAAGTGGACACATAATTGTGATAAATCCCCTCGTAACATCCTTGAATGCTTATTTCCATGGGGTGATACTCTGTAGCATTCATGATATTATGCAAAAATCCAATAACTGTAGAATAAGGTGGGAGAGGATATGTCTCCCACACTTTAAAAGCCATAGGCTTTTTATAACAGGCTACTTCTTGATAAAGTTTTAATCTTAAAGCTTTCATAGATTATACCCCGTAAAAATTGTCTACTTCTTTTTCTATATGTTTAAAAAATTCGTTTAGAGAAAGCCTGCTTTCATTTGAAATCTCTTTTAATTCGCCTAAATAGAGAATTCCTTCATCTACATAATATTTAGTATCCTCTCCTACTTTTCTATCGTTAAAAGTCAATGCTAAAGCTTCATCTAAAGGAGCAGACTTAATGATATAGTTATCTTTTCTACATAAAAGCTCAACTCTACCTAAGAAAAATGGTGTAGCTACTTCATATAATCCACCAATTGCAAAAAGTGGACTCAAGTTTTCTCTTCTTCCTCTAATATCTCTATTAAATAGCTTAATTATTGTTAAAACTTCTTTTACCCTCTTTGCTCTTTCAGGATTATCCAATATCACATTTTCGTCAATTCCAATTTTATCTAAATCAAATGTTACAGTATATGTATAAAAGCTCAAATGTTGTTCAGTATTTGCTAGATTTGGCATTTCGCCTATCCTGTCAGCCATTCCTTTATTGGTTAAAAAATCCATATCACTTTTATATTCTTCAAGGGATATTGCAGGAGATAGTCTAACTTTTGCAGATCTTATATTTGAGCCACCTGTTTCATTATCTTTTCCTTTAATAGTTTTCATATAGCCAAATAAATCCATTTCAACAGAATCTTTTATAGTGAATTTATCTCCAAATTGAACTGTACCTTTGCTTTTATCAACAACATGTAGATTCCAATTGAACCACTCTTCTCCCAGCCTTGAAATATCATATCTTAAGCATTGCCTTGAAGCATAGCTATATTGCTTTCCGCTTCCTCTTGTTAATTTTTTAAGTTCTGAAATATTGCCAATACCTTCACCATAATTTAAACCTTGAGCCCTAAAAATCATCGTAATAGTTAATGCTTTTTTCATTATTGCCCACCTTTCTTTTCATCTGAATTTTCATCTTCTTTTTTACCGTCGTCACCTAAAAGTCCACATATAAAAGCATAAGAAACATCTTCAAATTTTAAACCTTCATTTGTTTTTGCACTTAATATTCCTTTTGGAATGAGAATATCGTTGCTCATGTAAACTCTAATGACTGAATTCATAAATTCATCTACATCACCAGTCTTTGTTGAATTTAGAAGTCTATAGGCTATACCCCTTATTTTATTTCCTTGTTCTGATCCTAAGAGTTTATTTCTCAGTGATTTAGCAGAATAGTAGATATTATCTGTAAAGGATAATTTCCCTTTTATTTTTTCCAAATCTCTCCCCACCTTTTTTATATAATTTAATGCTACTTGAATTTTTAATGCGAATAAGCAGTAAAGCGTATTTTTAAGTTCCTTTCTACATATGTATCTTAATTTGTTTTCAATTGTTATATATAAATCGTTATTTTTTAAAAGATTGTCAATGAGCTCCATTTTAAAGTCCATATCTTTTATTATTTCTAAGTATTTAATACATTCTGGAGATTTTAAAGCAAATAATCTAGCAACAGGAATAGGAATATTAAAATAATTCATCTTGCATTTTTTAGGTAAATATTGCATGTTAAATTCAACAAATAAAATATTTTGCAATTGCCATTCACTTTTATCTTTTTCTTCCTCAATGATATCTAAAATCAATGATTCATATGGATTTTCTTTATCTGCTTTTTGGGCAAAATTGTTATTATACTTAGTAAGTTCATGCATACTTTTATCGTAATTGACAAATGAATAATATTTCAAATCTTTAAAACCAACTGTATTTATATCACTATTTAGGTAACTTTTATAAATCTCTGTCGATCCAGCATAACTGCAGAATAATATCAATCTAGCTAAATTAGAAATAGGTAATAATCCATTAAAATTCCAAAATGAGTTCATTGTATCTGAGGGTATTGCAAGAGGTATGAAGTCACTATCTGTATAGTACAAATCGTAGCTTTTATTTCGATTTTCATATCCAAAACCCATAGCGCATTCAAATGAGTTCTCAATCACCTCTGGAATTTTGTCTAAATAATTTTTTTTATCTAATTTTTTAGCAGATTTTATAATGTAGTTAAGAGTCTTAACTTTTTCTTTTGAATATTTTTTTTCAAGACTCATCAGTTTATCTTTATCACTTGACTCTAAAGCTTCGTATATCTCATATTCACATATAATATTACTAATATAATCCCTATACATCATCTCTTTTTGTTCTTCCAATGTTTTATTACTTGCTGCAACATTTATAAAAGAAGGTTGCCCAAAAAAGCTATCAGATAAAATGCTTTTATAATAGTTAGCAGTTATTTTTTCATTTACAACTTCTGTTTTATTAATTATATTAAATTTATCTATAAGTGTTCCTAAAGTTTCCTTATCTTCTGTGGATTTTAATTTGCTAATTTCATCCTCAATAGTTTTTAATTTAGCAGCATTTTCTTCGTCAATTTTTTCAAACTTTTTTCTTTTGTCTGTCACTATATTTTTTATATATTTCGAATAATCCTTTGGATTTTTACTAAATGCATCTTTCAACTTTTTTAGTCTATCTTCATCGTATTTTGCTCTATTAGTTTTATAAAAATGATAGCTAAAATAATACTCATGAAAATTTTCTAGAAGCTTATGATCAAATTCTATATAATCATTTTTTATTGCATAACCAAACTTCTCTGTATCAATTCCTAATTCTTTTTTTCCATGTTCTATTATCCTATTAAATCCAACAATGCCTAAGTTTACAAACCAATCTCCAAGAAACAGCTTTATTTTCAAAATTACACCCCCTCTACTTCAAGCATTCCAAATCCTTGGCTTTTTCTAAAAGAAAGCCCAGTTTTGTATAGAAGATTTAGATCCTCTCTGTTTCCTCTTAGTTTAAATAAACCATTTAAAGCATTGACATTATAGAATTTTTTACCTGTCTTTTCAGTAAACTCAGCTATCTCTTCTTTGACAACAACTCTTTTAAGATTTATATTTTCAAAACTAAATTTTTCAGATGCACTTTTACCTCTAATAGATAATATGATATTATTGGCTAAATAGTTCAGCTCCTTTTCGAAGTTTTCATCATTTACATCTAATATTGTGTTGTTTGAGTCTTTTATTACTAAAGGAGATAGAGTTTTGAATATTACTTCATCGATGTTTATTTGTTTTTCCTTTACTAGATAGCAATCTGCTTTTTTTAACTCATAATTTTTATATTGGAACTCCTTTAATTTTACAAGTCCATTATATATATATAGACCTGTTTCATAATTTGACGTGGAAACATAAAAGCTGAGACCATCTTTTAAAAGAAATTCATCATTTGTTAATTCGTAATCTTTTAATTTTATGCAAAAGGTAAAATCCTTTATCTTTTT
>WQUF01000263.1 GCA_009785875.1 Oscillospiraceae bacterium
AGCACATATTTATTCATTATGCAACAGTCACAACGAATCTTTAGTTAAACATTATCTGATTCATTACAGATTCTAAATACTCTTGTCTTGAAGAAACATTTGTCTTAACATCTTCCATTGAAAGAGCATACTCTTCTAATTCTTTAATAGTAGCTTCACCAGAAACGATCTTAGCCCCAATTCCTGATCTGTAGCTTGAATATCTATCTAGAACGAATTTATCGATTCTTCCATCTTGAATCATCTTATCAGCTATCTTTAATCCTAAAGCGAATGTATCCATACCAGCTATAAAGCCTAGGAAAATATCCTCATCCTCAAATGATCCTCTTCTTTCCTTTGCGTCAAAGTTAAGACCACCATTTGTAAATCCGCCATTCTTTAACACTTCGTACATGCAAAGTGCAGCCTCGTACACATTAGTTGGATATTGATCTGTATCCCATCCTAATAGTAAATCCCCTTGATTTGCATCTATAGATCCAAAGACTCCATTAACTCTTGCATATCTAAGCTCGTGCTGGAATGTATGACCAGCTAAAGTTGCATGATTTGCTTCTATATTAAGTTTAAAATCGCGAGTTAAATCATATTTTCTTAAAAATGCTACAACTGCTGCAGCATCATAATCGTATTGATGTTTTGTTGGCTCCTTAGGTTTTGGCTCGATATAAAAATCACCTTTAAATCCAATGCTCCTAGCATATTCAGATGTCATCTTGAGTAACCTTGCCATGTTATCTAATTCAAAACCCATATCGGTATTTAACAAAGTTTCATAACCTTCGCGGCCGCCCCAGAATACATAGCCATTTCCACCCAATCTAACTGTGATCTCCATAGCTTTTTTAACTTGAGCTGCTACAAATGCAAATACATCAGCATTAGGTGCTGTTCCTGCTCCATGCATATACCTTGGGTTGCTAAAGCAATTAGCTGTTCCCCAGAGGAGCTTTTTACCTGTTTGCCTCATCAAATCATCTAAAAGATCAGTTATCACATCCAGCCTTTTATTTGTTTCCCTTAAAGTATCGGCTTCAGGTGCAATATCCCTATCGTGGAAACAAAAATAATCGATGTCCATCTTATCCATTATCTCAAAAGCAGCATAAGCTTTAGCCTTAGCATGTTCCATAGGATCACTTGTGTTAAAAGACTTATTTGCTGTTCCTGGTCCAAACATATCAGTTCCCTCAGCGCAAAGAGTGTGCCAATACGCTAAAGCAAATTTCAATTGCTCTCTCATAGGTTTTCCAGCGACAATTTCATTTGGATTATAATATTTAAACGAAAAAGGATTATCGCTTTTTGATCCTTCGTAATTTACCTTTTTAACTTTCTTGAAAATTTCCATTAATTACCTCCATTTTTTAATATATTCATATAATTAAACATTAAACCTATCATAAAATATATTATCTCTTAAATCTATCTCTAAATCATCAAAAACATATGATCTTATTACACTAGTATATTTAGATTTCTCTTCTTCAGTTAATACATCAATTTCAGCATCATCTAAACAAATAATTGTTTTCTTTAATTCATATTTTCCATTAACTAATATATATTGTGCAATAGACTTTTCTTTATAACTACAAATCCAATATTCTTTTATTCCTGATCTTTCATAAAGATCAAATTTATCTCCTCCAGGAAGATCTCGATCACGTGTAGAATATGAAAGCACTTCTATTACTAATTCAGGAACTCCTCGATAACCTCTTTTATCTAATTTAGATAAATCACACATTATCATAACATCAGGTGTCACATACTCTTTTCGATTACTCTCATTTAAAAAAAGATCAAGATTTTCTACAAACACTTGGCATTGAAAATTTCTCTTTAATTTAAAATATTCTTTAAACTTATCTCCTAATTTAGATGATGCCCATCCATGTGCTGAAAAGCCAGATGACATCGCATAAATTTTACCATTAATGATCTCTTCCTTTTTTAATTCACTCATAGTTTCCTCTTTTTAAAGTAATTTTTTGCACGAATTTCTCTCTACAAATGCCGTCTTAATTCGATTATCAAACGGATGATAAATTTCTTTTTCCTCAATTTGATCGATCAGGATTTCAGCAGCCACAGTTCCAATTTTCTCCCTATCCTGCTTAATGGTCGTAATTCCCATAGCAACTGTTGCATCAGTATCATCAAATCCTACCACAGAAATATCATCAGGTACTTTAAAATTATTATCATTTAAATAATTCATCACACCAATGCTAGCTTCACCAAATCCTACAAAAATGGCAGTTGGATTTATCTTACATCTTTCAAATAATCTCTTCGTGGCATTATAAGCTTCATCTATATCATAGACCCTTGATTCTTCTATATAATCCTTATAAAAATATAAACCTTTAGAGATCATAAACTCCTCATAAGCACTATTTCTTTCCCTGCCTGCAACAGTATTAAATGGTCCAGAAATATAAGCAATACGCTCATGATCCAAAGAATATAAATAATTTAAGGCATCAATAGTTCCACTTTTGTTATTGCTGATTACAGAATACTTATTCTCATATGGAGTTTCAACAGATACCATCTTTATATCATTTTCTAAAATGCATTTTACAGCTTCAGTATGCGGTTCACTAGCTGCCACGATTAAGCCTTCAAGTCCTCTCCTATTGCAGTGATCTATATAGGATAAGTGATTACCACCAACATTATTGCTTATGAAAACAACATCGTATCCTGCATCAGCAAGTCTCGATTGTGCGCTTGAAAGTATTGTACCATAAAACCAGTGCATTATGCCCGTTGAAACCTCTTCAGAGAATAACACACCAACAAGCCAGGTTTTTTTTGTGGTTAAGGACCTTGCAGCTATATTCGGCGTATATCCCATTTCTAAAGCTGTGCTCAAAACTAAATCGTAAGTCTCTTTTTTAACTCCATAATAATTATTTAATGCCTTAGATACTGTAGCTGGTGAAAGCCTTGTCTTCTTTGCAATATCGTATACTGTAACCATGTTTCCCCTCTTTGTAAATATTTATTCTCTGGGACTATATTTAAAATAACTAAAATCAGCAAAAGAAAGTTTATTGAATAAATCAACACATTGCATACCGATAAATGCCCCTGTAAATCCTTGAGGATTTGCAAATTCATCAGATAACGTAGCAGTGTCGATATTGTAATCTATATCTATAAAATCATCACCATCAGATGAATAAGAAAACTTTCCAATCTTATCAATAACAGATATTTTTAAAAATACTTCTTCACTCTCTACTATTATTTTATCAAAAGGTATATGAAATTTATCACCTACCATGCACATAAGGCTCAATACATTCTTATTTAAATCTTCATCATGATATATATTTAAAAAATAATAAGTGCTTTCATCATATCTATATATTAGCCCGGCCATCTGCTGAAAATTTTCGCTATATACTTTTACTAAAGTCTCAGCTTCAAATTTAAAATGCATCTGCCGCCTTGCTAGAATATTCTGTTTAAAATTACACGATGGCGAATTACCACCATATATTCTAAGCTTATCTGATACAAAATCATAGGATGCTTTAGACCTAAGAGATTGAAAATCCAGCTTAAATCTTGAGTCATCATAAATGGAGAAATCATAAAAAATTTCTTTGTCAGGTATTTTTTCGCCATAGCCTTCAAAATATTCATCCATCAATATGGTCTTGTTCTTTAAATAAGGCCAGCCATCTTCCCAAATCACTTCATTGATTGCAGTTTCTCTTCCCAAAGGGCAAAACTTTGTGCCTTCTAAAGGTCTCCCACAAAGACAAGCATACCACCATCTTCCATCCTGTGACTGTGCTATGGATCCATGACCAGTTTTCTGCAACTTAGCGTCTTTGAAATCTTCTGCGCATGATATATAAATATTGGGATGAATTTCATATGGTCCATAGATATTTTTCGACCTTGCAACTGTCTCTGCATGCTCGTATTCAGTTCCACCTTCAGCAGTAAATAAATAATAATATCCGTCTTTTTTATATATATGCGGTCCCTCTACAGATCCTTTTTTACTTCCTTTAAAAATTTTAACCGGCTTCGAAACGGGTTTCAATGAATCCTTATCAAGTTCTGTGAGAATAATTCCTGTAAATTGCTCTGATCCTTTTTTATTTCTATAATCCCATTCCATATTTAAAAAATACATCTTATCATCATCGTGGAAAAGAGATGGGTCAAAGCCGGAACTGTTAATATATACTGGATCTGACCAGGGTCCATCTATACTTTTAGAGGTTGTAATATAATTTGACGCATCTTTAAACGCATCTCCAGCCCATTCCTTAAGATCAGAATAAACCAGATAAAATAGACCATTTGCATAAGACAAGCAAGGAGCCCATACACCAGTGCCTTTCGGAGTTCCTTCCATATTTAATAATCCATCTCTATTAAGAGGATAATTTACATTTGTAAAGTTAACAAGATCTTTTGATTTGCTTATTTTAACCCCCGGATACCATTCAAACGTTGAATTTGCTATATAGAAAGTATCGTCTACAAAAATCATGCTCGGGTCGGCGTGAAA
>WQUF01000264.1 GCA_009785875.1 Oscillospiraceae bacterium
AAGATACATCATTTCTATACTCTTTAACGAATAGTATTGAAGATGTATCAAAGAACTCTATATCTTCAGCAGGCATTTCAATACCAGTCATCTCTTTGTATAAGGAAACGAAATTCTTACCTTCCATAAATAAGTATCGGAAGATATCATTTTTGTATTCCCTGTTGGTATCATTTTCGCTATTCCTGTTTTCTTTACTGATTTTAATCACTTCACTTTTTGGTTAATCTATATGATCTTTTATTTATATTATAATACATTAACAATAAATAATGAACCATAGAAATTCGCTAAATATACACAATTTTATCAATACTTACCTGTTGTGGAAACATGTAGGGTAACATAGCACGTCAGAGAAGCATATACTTTAAGTGATTATCTCTGATAAATTCATATTAACCTAATTATGCAATAAATATTAAAATTTAGATTGAGCTCTTGAACTTGAAATTGATAGTACAGAAGTTTATAATCTCATTAAATATAAAATATCGGGAGGACATAGAATGAGCGAATACTCTCTAAAAGATGAACGTGATTATGAAATGATTAATGGCAAGATATATATGATGTCTAGACCAAATATGAATCACTATAATGAGTCAAAAAGAATAATCGTTTATTTTTTATCTGGTAATTCGTTTAAATTAAGCAATGTATATTCTTATTATACTGAAAAGCAAATGGAAGAAATGCCAGATGATGAAAGGAAGGCTATTATCTCAAGATTTAGACCAGGACTATTTAATGATTTAGAAATTGACTTATCGGAAGTATTTGAGGATGTAGAGTAAATAATAAGAATACTTAGAGATATTTAATTAATTCGAGAAAGGAGAATTTTTTATGTATTTAACAATGGATGAAATAAAACAAAAATATGATGGTGAGTGGGTATTCATGATCAATTGTACAGAAGGAAAAAACCATAGAACTGTTGGAGGTGAAGTAGTCCTCCATAGTGAGCGTAGAGATAAAGTTATTAGAGAAATGGAACAGTATAAAAACGAAATAAGCAGAACGTATATAACCTACATAGGAGAAATTCCAGAAGGGGTTAGCGTCATACTATGAATAAAAGTACTTTAGATATGATTTTGTATGGCGACGGACTCTTGATGGTTGAAGTAGGACTCTGGAATTGCAATAAAAAAATATATCGAAATATCGATCTAACATTAGACACTGGAGCAAGTGTAACAACTTTATCAAAAGACATATTGTATCAATTAGGTTATGATTTTGAATTTAAAAATAAACGAAGAATTACTACCGCATCTGGTGTTGAGTTTGTAAATAAGTTAGAACTTGAAAAAATTAAAATAGGAGATTTTGAATTAAATGATATTGAAGTTTATGCTCATACATTTCCAGAAGAAAGTTTTTCATTAGGTGTATTAGGATTAAATATTTTAAGTCAATTCGATATTGAGCTATTGTTTAGTAAAAAAGAAGTAATATTAAAGAAATTCGATTAGATAAGAAAGATTTCAAAATCTCTCTTATCTAAATTTTACCCAAAAGGTCTATTTTTATATTTCCTTTTCCACCAGACTGGATTACTTCGATATTTTGAAATTTGGAGTAATTCACAGTTACGCCATCGTCTAGATCAAGATCTATCGATTGGTTTGCGATGTGGGCTATGGCTTGATCATAGCTCCTAAGTTCATCTATTTTCTTTTGCAATGCCTCTATGGATTTCTTAAATGTGGCTTTATCCTTTACTCCTGTGGTGCTTAAATTTGAAAGCATATCCATTCTCTTTATTTCTGATTCATAACTCCTTTGAATGCTGTGAAGATAGTCTGTTCTTACCCTCGCTACAGTGTATTTGTCGTATCTGTGAAGATAAATTAAAGCTTTGAAGCCATTATGCTTTCCAGACTCAAATTGCCAGTAGATTGGCTTCTTTTGGTACACTTTTATATGATCTTTGTAAAAATCTGAGAGGAAATACTTTCTGATGGATTGCCTTGGTGTAGCTGTGCTGTTTGGGTAGAGGGCTTTAGCAATGAATTCGAGATTCTCATCTAAAGTCTCTTCACCAAAACATTTTCTTATAAATTCAGTGAAGCGAACTAAGATATCGTCGTCAAAGTATTCTTCTTCGGTGATTGGGATAATATTATCTTCATCAGGAATAAAAGATTTATATTTAGTGATATCAAAGTCACCACCTGCATATACTAAACCATTAGTGTCTAAGGAATAACGTCCAAACATGCAGCCAACGCTATAGGAGATTAGGCTCTTGATATCTCGGGTTAGGTCGGCTTTGCGGATCGTGACATCTTTATCTGCGACTTCTGGGGTTAGTTCATCTTGCAAGCCATAGATTTCTATGAAGATGCGGTTTAGCTCTTCTTCGTTGGATTTAAGTTTTGCAAATTGCTCTGTGGTAAATTCAGTCCAGAGGTTGAATTGGTCTTCGATGGTGCAGTGGATTTTAACTTTGGTGTCCCATTTTGCTATAATTGCATTTACATTTAGTTCATATTCGATGGTTAAGGGGTGGTTGATGAAGTCCCAGGAGGTTTCAAAGGCATCCCAATCGAGTTTGGAGATGGAAATATTTTGATTTACTATTTTATCAACATCAATTGTATATTTTTCATCAATTATAATAGGTAAATTTTTAATATCACCTACTAAAATATTCAATGTAGGATTGAGTATATTTAATAAAAATAATGCAACTTCAGAATTTAAAAAAGCAAATAAATAATTAAAATTTTTGATTTTACAAAATAAACCAGAACCCCCACCTCCAAAAATAGTATTTTCCATATACCTCATAGATACTTTATAGCCTGATACAGTTGACCAAGTTAAACCAGTTTTAAAATAAAACCTAATATTTTGTGGTCGTGACTTAATTTTTCCATTTTCACTTCTTAAATTCCTTAATATTGCACCATTATTTTCCCATAACACAACTTTTTCCAAATTTCCATACCATTTACGATAATCTCCACCTTTACAATAAGGATACCATTTAAATTTATTTTCAATAGAATATTCTTTAAAACTTACTTTAAGTTGTTTAACTTCAAACCAATCCTTAACGAATAAAGCATTATCACAAGTATCTAATCCTTTAACTATATCAGCAAAATGGTCAAGATTATCATTTATAAATAAACAAAATATTTTGTTATTAACCCAATAAGCCACAGGCATTCCAGGAATTTTAGCAAAATTTTCTTTTATTGCAAAATATCTATTTTCTCCACTTAAAAAAGCATCCTCTTTTGTTTTTTGCCCAATATAATCGACTAGCCTCACATATAAAGATTTATAATTCTCTACATCATTATTCCTAAAGACAAAGCTTGCAGTTTGAACAACTTCTCCACCAATTTCTTCGAAAGCCCTTGCTCCTAAATGAGCCATATTGATTAAGTTTTTCTTAAATAACTGTTCTCTAAATTTCTCAAAGCTAGATAAAAACATAAATGAATGCTGTGTAATCATTGCTTGATATGCATTATTCTTTAAAAACTCTCCACACTTTTCAATAAATACTACTCCCAAATCATATTTAGTACTCAGATATTTCTTCTTCAAATAATCCGAAAGCTTAGCATTCATCCCACCATTACCCATATAAGGAGGATTAGTCACCACAACATCATACTTCTGCATCATCACCCTAACTATATCCAAAATTCTAATAAGCCACTCCTTAGACTCTTCAATCCCTAATGTTTCATCAGATATCTGATCCCCTGAAGAATCATTTTTTACAAACAGAGCTAATTTCTCCACATCAAGTTCCCTATCGAACTTCAATATAGACCCAAACTCCTTAGCATCAACAAACAAATCCACGACATAGCAAAAATCGCCATAAAGTTTATACCATAAAGCCTTATCCGATATATTGCTTCCCATAAATCTAAAATGGTCTTTTTTTATTCCATCCGTCTCTTCAAAAGAATAAACATTTGCCTCTACTTTATCCCTAAAGAACCTTCTATTATACTTCCTGCCTCTCATCATCAAAGCAAAATAAGCAAGCTGCCCTGCCCTCTCGTCTATATCAAGTCCATAGATATTGTTTTCTAAAATAAGTTTAGGAATATCCCTTTGTGAGTATCCTAAGCTCTCATAGATCATATAAAAAACATCAAAAGCATACACTAAAATATGCCCACTGCCCATGCAGGGATCGATTATCTTAATATCCTCTGGCTTTAGATCTTTAATCCTCATCTCGTCTAATTGTCTTCTAACCTCTTCAGTTTGCTCAGCCTCATCTAAATAATACTTAAAATGTTCTTTAATGGATTTATCCTTAGAGTTCTCTATCCAAAGCCTCCCTAAAGAATTCTCCACCATATATTTAACAATCCAATCTGGCGTAAAAAGTTGTGTAGCAGCTGGAATATTTTCTTTTGAGATCTTTATATTTTTCTTCAGATTAGCAAAGACCTCATCTTTCTTCTCCGATATGTAATACTGATAAAGCCATCCAATGATCTCGACTTGCTCCTTAAAATCCTTCTCTGAAATACCATTGATTAGATCATAGACAATGCCTCCCTTAGTGTATAGCTTATCCGGAAGCAAAATCTCTGTATAATCCGCAATCTTCTGAAACATCTTTGGCATTATTTTTGACAAAGCATTGCACTGAGAAATCAAGATATATTTATAAAGCTTCTCAGTATCATTTTGTAATAATTCAACCTCGTTAAAATCAATATAATCCAAGCTATAAACTTCAGAAATGACATCCGGTTCCATCTTACCCTCATGCAAACTTGATAGTATTCGAATTCCAGAAGGTAAATAATCATTTACTTCCATAAATCTTAGGGCTATGAATCTATTAAACCAAGTATAGGCGACTTCTTCCATAATCAGTTTGTATCCATATTTATAATCATTCCCATCAGCCCTAAGTTTTATCATTTTTATAAGTTGTTGCCTCTGGCTTAATTCACTTTTTCCATAAGTTATATCCTTATAAATAAATCCATCTGTCACTTCATTAACTTGCACAGCTTTATCATTTAGAACTCCAATTTCAAAAGCTTTTTGCGTAATTTGATCGATTAAACTTCTTCTAGCATTTGTCGCAAAATTCTTAATTCTTGATTTATCCATAGTATCGTTAGATCCTCGTTTTTATTTTTATTAATACAATATTAATCAATTTTAACAGATATAGCAGTCATTTTAAATAGTTAAAACGTATTCATACAATTGTTACAAATAGAATTAAGTACAAATTTAGAAATTATTGATTAATTTTATATAAAATGTTAATATTTATAATAAATAGCAATAATTTTTAGAGTATACTAGTCATAAAAATATTATTTAAATAGTCTGAATTTTATATGCTACCTAAAATACTGTAACCTAGCATGAGCAATTTATTTAAAATAGAAAATGGGGCATCTATAATGAATAGAGATATTTATTTCCGTTATATAGCAGAAAAATTAAATAACTTAGCATATAACATAGAAGTGCTTGGGAAACTTAATCTTTTAGATTTAAACATCCATTCCGAGACTTTTTTTAAGGATTTTCTTAATATTATTTTTGGTTTTAAATTAGAAAATTTAAATGCTAAAATTCATAATATCAAAGGAATAGATTTAATTGATAAAAAGAATAAAATCATCCTTCAAGTTTCTGCAACCTGTACAAAGGAAAAAATAGAAAATTCATTAGCTAAAGATATTTTTAAGCAATATAATGACTATCATTTTATATTTTTAGCCATTTCAAAAGATGCACATGCATTGAGAACGAAAACATTTACTAACCCCTATAATATAACTTTCTTACCATCAGATGATATAATCGATATTGTTATGAGTTTAAAAAATATTTGGGACTTGAAAATAGAAAAACTTAAAAAAGTGTACAACTTTATTAAATTAGAGCTTGGAACAGAAGTTCAAGAAGAAAGAATTGATAGTAATTTGGCAAAAATAGTTAATATACTTGCCAATGAAAATTTATCATTTGATCTTCAATCCCCGGAAATAAATGCATTTAATATCGATAAAAAAATTGAATATAACTCTTTATCGAGAGTTCAAGAAACAATTAATGAATATAAAATTCATTATGATAAGCTAGATAAAATATATTCTGAATTCGATAAAGAAGGAGTGAATAAAAGTATATCTGTTTTTCATATAATAAAGAATCAATATGTAAAATTATCAAAAGAATATGACAATACAGACGATTTATTTTTAGCTATTGTTGATGCCTTAGTAGAAATTATTAAAAACAGTAAGAATTATAATGAAATTCCTTTTGAAGAATTGGATATGTGCACAAATATATTGGTTGTGGATGCATTTATAAGATGCAAAATTTTTAAAAATCCGGAGGGCTATAGTCATGTTATTACCAGATAATATACATCCAGAATACAGCATTTATTACAATGGCTCTATAGTTTTAAAGGAGCTTAAACTTAATAAAAAAGAGCCAATACTTGATTTGTATCAAAAGGTAAAAAATGTAAATAACATGTCTTTTATGACTTTTATGCTGAGTTTAGATTGGCTATACCTTATAAATTTAGCTAAAATAAACGAGAATGGATTGGTAGAACTATGTTTATAAAGAATTTAAAAATAACAAGCCATGGTGAATTAATAAGAGATCTGGAATTTAAAATTGGTATGAACCTTATTATCGACAATACACCTTCTTCTGATAGGCAGCAAACCGGTAATAACGTTGGCAAGACCACAATTTTAAAATTAATTTATTTTTGCTTAGGTGGAAAACCATCTATAGTTTATACTGATGCTGAAAATAAGAATGCAGTTTATAATTTAGTGAAGAATTTTTTGATTAAAGATGAGGTTTTAATCACTTTAATTTTATCTGAAAATTTAAACGATGCTAATGCTAAGGAAATTGTAATTGAAAGAAATTTTTTAAAAGGAAAAGAAGCTATTCGAAGAATCAATGGTCAACCTATACTTGAAAAAGATTTTGACAGTGAGCTTCTTAAATTAATTTTTCCAAATCAAAAATCCGAAAAGCCAACATTTAAGCAAATAATCTCACATAACATCAGGTATAAAGATGAAAATATAAACAATACCCTTAAAACTTTAAGTAATTTCACTTCTGATGTTGAGTATGAGACTTTGTATTTGTTCTTATTTGGCTGTACTTATAATGATGGTGCAAAAAAGCAGGTGTTACTTTCAAAAATTAAGCAAGAAGAAACTTTTAAGGAACGTTTAGAATATAAGCAAACTAAAACAGCTTATGAAATGGCTCTTGCTGCGATTGATGATGAGATAACGATTTTAAATGAAAAAAAATCAAATTTCAATTTAAATGAAAGCTTTGAAACTGACCTTGATAAACTTAATTCAATAAAATACAAGATAAATAAAATAAGTTCTACTATAAGTAGACTAAAAATACGAAAGTCTATCATCGAAGAAGCAAAGGCAGAATTAGAGCAAAGTATATCATCAATTGACCTAAATCAGTTAAAAGTCCTTTATTCTGAAGCTACTCTTAATATAACTGGTATACAAAAGACTTTTGAAGATTTGGTAGCTTATCACAATAACATGCTTGTAGAAAAGGCAAGGTT
Organism: Oscillospiraceae bacterium; assembly: GCA_009785875.1. Classification (GTDB taxonomy): domain Bacteria; phylum Bacillota; class Clostridia; order Clostridiales; family Clostridiaceae; genus WQUF01. The sequence continues at coordinate 7,604 of WQUF01000264.1, forward strand.
TATTGCTTCAGATTTACCTTCTTTACTAAATAGAATAGCTTCAGAAGAATTAGAGATGAATAACTTACTTAAAAATGAAAAAGAACTTACTGATAAGCTTTCCAAAAATGATTCATACGAAGATCTAGAAAGAATAATTGAGGAATTAAATGAAAAATATCGCCTTAAAGGAGAATATGAGAGTATAATTTCTCAATTAAACGAAGTAAATGCTAATATTACTCAATTAAATAATGAAGCTAAAGCAATAGATGATTTTTTATTTTCTAATGATTTTGAAGAACTTTTAAAAACACAAATAATAAAATTCAATAAGCATTTTTCTAACATTTCACAAAAATTATATAATGAAAGTTACTTGTTAAAATATGATAAGATTTTCAATAAGGATAATAAACTTCTTTATAAATTTGATGCATTTAACTCTAATATTAGCTCAGGGAAAAAACAAGGGGAGATATTATGTTTTGATTTAGCATACATACTCTTTGCAGATGAAGAACACTTATCCTGTTTGCATTTTTTGCTCAATGATAAAAAGGAATTAATGCATGACAACCAACTGATCCAAGTTGCTGAATTTGTTAAAGATAAAAATATTCAATTGATAGTATCGATACTTAAAGATAAACTTCCTGTGGAGACACTTGAAAACGCACATGTTGTGGTAGAATTATCTCAAGAAAGCAAGCTATTTAAAATTAAAGAAAATAATTAAGTGTATAAGCTGCAAAAAGCCTATACACTTAATTGGTTCTTAAGCAATATTTGGTATTTTTGAAAACAGATTTAATCCAGAGCCGACACCGTGTCAGCCCTTATTGATCACTATAAAAAGAATTCGGGTCAAGTTCTGGTTTTCCAAGCGGATAACTAAAACTTGACCTATTAAAAATACATGATACTCAAATTAGATTTAAATATACCAATGAGTAATTTTTCGTTAAACTTTTACCTAGTGGTGTCACCGTGAGAAAAGTATACTAATAAATAAGCTAATCATTAAATATTTCATTTAGATCTATTTCTAATCCTTCAAATACCGTGGATTTTACTATTGTTTCATCGTCGCTATCAAATAAAGTCACCATAGGCCTAGTGTTATATATGCCATTTTCTAATACATATTGTTCAATTAATTTAAATTTAGGTTCCACTATCCAATATTCTTTTACACCATTTTTTTCAAACACATAGTTATTTAAACTATCTTAATAATATAATTCTCCTCAAGCTCCCCTTTTAATTTTTCCCTTAAATCATCGAGGATCCTTTCGATATCCTCTAAGCTTGAAAATTCAGTTATACCAGTAAACAAATCCTTAGGGTCGATTAATTTAAATTGCTTCACTACAAAATTAACTTTCTCTTTTTCAGTAGCATTGTACTCATTCTCGGTCTCACTTGCCAAATCATTTCTCTTTTTTTGAGCTAATACCTTTTCCCTCTGCTCTTCCCCAAGTTTCTGAAGAAAATAAACTTTAAGCCTGCGACTCTCCTCCCTAATAGAAATTGCTTCCGGTATTTTGTTAACTTCATCCAGCCTATTGATTAAATTATTAAACCCATCATCTATCTTTTTAGCAAATTTATCGATTAACTCAAGCCTATCAAACTCGTCTCTAACTGCAATAAAATCATTTTTCACATCCCTTTTAATGGGCTCGCATTCCCTCTCTAAAAGCTGACTAAATTTATCCTCAAACGCTTTTGATAATTCTGGCAGCTTATTTATATTTCCATAAGGTTTATCCATGCACACTATTTTCTTAATATCGCCGAAAATCTCATTTATCTTGGCATCGTCCACATAAGAGCCGTTGGACTCATATATTTCCACCATCTTAATAGCCTTATCGAAAATATCCCTCTGGCTTTTAAAGAACTTCCTAATATCCACAGAATCTTCCTCGTAATTTAAAAGCTCATCCTTTTTATCTTCAAGTAAATCGTAAAAATCCTCAACATTATTTACTTTAATCAGCTCTTCAAATAGAGCCTTTCCACTTAAAAGTATATCCTGCCCAGGGTATCTATTTCCTTTATATTCTCTCAACATATCGTTTATGTTAAACTCAACTTCATTAAGTTCCTTTTCAGAAAGCTCCTTAAATTTAGCCATGAGTCCTTCCTCGTCGTTAGGCATGTTAAAAGTGCTAAACAATTCCTTAATAAGGTTTTTGGTGCTCGCTAAAACAGCAGTCCCAACTTTATTGCGGATCTTCACCAGAGTCCTATCCAGATAATCCCTCTTAGTCACATAATTTAAAAGATTAGAATCCCCTTTACTTAAAACACCTCCGCCAAACTCAAGCTTAATGCTCTGCTTTTTAAAAAGTGTTAAAATGATCCCTTGAATATCCATGTCCTTCCAGCCATATGGAATCTTATTATAATGCTCCATCAAAGTCTTAACAGTGGTTTGAATGTTTCTAAGGCTATTTATTTCAACAAATTTAAGCATCTCATCCAAAGCAAGAGCATTATCATCCTCTAGACCAATACCTTCCATTATTGTCTGAGAAGAGCTATCAGATGAAATAACCCTTTTCAAATCATCCAAAGTGTTAAAAGGCTTTGTTATATAATTCAATTTATTATAATAGATTTCGATGCAATCTTTAAAAGCATCATTTATCCTCTCGCCAGGTTCTTTTTCCCTTATATCCATCTTCTTGCCATTTAAATAAATGTTTGCTTTTCTTAAGTTTCCAATCAGAAGATCCTTGCACCTTTCTTTTCTTTTCAAGGCTTCTTGAGATTTACTCGCTCTTATCTCAGCTATAGATTGCAAAGAAGATTTTCCGGCATTTTTCCTCATGTATTGATCTATCTGAAGAGCCTGTTCCAGTTCGTCAAAATAAGAGTAATCCTCCGGCATATCTACGATTATATTCTGCTGGCGTATAGACATGGAAAGAAGCTCCTGAGTTGATATATCACTACCGCTTGCATATAAAGGAGTCACCACATTCACACCAAGTTCTTCTTTTTGAATCCCTCTTGCCTTATCATCCACAAGAGTGTTAAAAGAAAAATCGTATCTATCATTATAGCGATATTTTTTATTAGTTCCGAAAAGTATAGAGAATATCTCCTCCCCGATTTTATCGATCATATCGCTAGTATCGATTTTAATCTCTCTAATCTCACGGTTTACATCCTGCTCTTCATTGGTTAAGAAAATATATTCATCACCATTTTTAATTATGAGCCTTTCCTTTTCAAGCCTCCTAAGGGATTCATCGATCCTCTTTTTAGTCTCGATTTTGTCCTGGTAGATGCTCTCAATCATTATAGTAGATATATTTTCAATATTGGCAGGGAGTATTTCCACATACTTTATCATGAACAAAACCTTTAACACTTCAATATCAAATGGTATAAGGTTTTGATTTTCTTCAGCGTGAGTTATTACGACTATGATGCCCACATCTAAAAATGATTCGATGGTTTTAAAAAAAGCCTGAAAAGGTATCAGTATTCCATCATCATGATTTTCAAATTTCATAGCTGCTTCCTGGAATGCTGAAAGAAGAGATCGCTCCCCCTCTGATAAATGCTTCCCGGAAGCTCCATGAGTCCTTATCCCTGTAAAAGCTGCTTGAAGCAAGTTGAATTGATATGTAATAAATGGATAAACATCTATAAATTCCTCTTCGTCTTTATATAGTTTCTTTTCAGGAGTATCTTGAGAAAATGTCAAAAGGTTTTTAATTATAGCACTGGTATCAGCATATAAAAGCTTCAATTTTTCTTTTGCTACATCGGTTTTCTCTAATAGCCTCTTCTTGATAACCTCGCCCACATTTGCAGAAGATAATGACAGTCTTGTATCAAAACGACCGATTATCTTTGAAAAATTATCCCTGCTTACCTTTGTGATGGAATCTATATCCTGCTGGCTGGTAGCTATTACCCAAGC
>WQUF01000265.1 GCA_009785875.1 Oscillospiraceae bacterium
GTCATAGAGCCAATGCATGTTATTAACGTTACAAATACGATTACCAATACTGAAGTTATGACAGCAATAGCAGCAATAAACACTGGTATAGGAGTTTCAACAGGCGGCATATCGTATAAATGCCCATACGCATCAGCAATAATGACTGGAAATAGATTGCTCCCAAGTACTACGCCGATTATACCACCCAAAAAGCTTGCACTGAATGCATAAACCAGGTATTTCAGCATAACAAAAAAGGAGCGGTAACCAAGTGCCTCATAAACACCGATTTGCGTCCTGTGATTCTCAACCATTCGTGACATGGAAGTTAGAGATACCATGATTGCCACAAGGAAAAAAACCATTGGGAAAACATATCCAATCTTTTGCAGCCGAAGGGTGTCTTGATAATAAGAATCAAATGCCAATCCATCCTTGCGGGTAAATGTAAACCATTCAGGGGTTGGTGCTTTATCCAATTTTGCTTTAGCATCGTCAAGTTCGGCTTGTTTATTATCCAGTTCCTTAATAGAAGCGTAAGCCTGTTCATAATATGCATCCAGTTCCGGAGAAGCACCTTGTGGCCCTTGTAGTGCAAGCTGGGATAAATTATCTTCAAGTTGTTTCCTTCCATCGTCGATCTGTTTCTGACTATCTATAAGTTCAGTACGACTCTTTTCTAGTTCATCCTTTTTAGCTTGAACTCGCAACGCTCCTGTATCTTCGATTTTGTTTTTCCACCCATTTAGAGCAGTGTAATAATCTTCTGTGAGATTATCTATTTCATGGGAACCGTCCATTACAACATAAACATCGGTAAAAACGTCAAGCTTGTAAGCACTTGGATCAAGATAAAGGTAATATTGCAAGGATCCATTGCCTAAAGAAGTGTTGCCACGTTCGCCTGAAATATACAAAGGCGACGACACAACACCAACAATAGTAAAAGCATTGCTCTTAAAAACATCAAAATAATCGGTCATATTATCCAGACTTAACTGAATGTTGTCGCCAATTTGAAGATCACCATCCCTAATCAACTTGCGCTCAACCACACATTCGCTGGAATTTACAGGAAGCCTTCCTTCTATAACGTCTATTTTATTCACATCGCTAGGTAAGGCATAAGTTCGGACAGCTCGGTTCTCATTTTCAATTTTTATATAAGCATCATAGACAGTGGTCGCCATAGCAATGGACACACCATCTGTATTCTTCAGAGCTGTTATATCAGTATCGTCAAAACCCGTTGTAGACTTGATCTGTATATCGTACAAGTTGTGTTCTCTATATGTCTTATTTGCAATGTTTTGCATATCCATAGACGCAGCCTGTATCCCTACAACAGATGTGGCACCAAGCACAGTAATGATTAACAAAGAGAAAAATCTCCCTAGAGTATATTTAATTTCACGAAATAAATCTTTCCACAATGCCCTCATGTTATCACCACTCAATCTCGGACATAGATAGAGGATTGTCATTATCGGTGATAGATTCCACTTTACCGCTATTGATCTTTATTACTCTATCTGCAATGGGCATAACAGCTAAGTTATGGGTAATTACTACAACTGTAACACCTTTCTTTCGGCAAGTATCCTGTAATAGCTGGAGTATGCTTTTCCCTGTTTGGTAATCCAGAGCACCAGTTGGTTCATCACAAAGTAGTAGCTTTGGATTCTTTGTTATAGCACGGGCAATAGCGACACGCTGCTGTTCACCACCGGAAAGCTGCGATGGAAAATTATCCAGCCTATTGCTAAGCCCAACATCATTGAGGACAGAGAGCGGATCAAGGGCATCTTTTCGGATTTGAGAGGCTAGTTCCACGTTTTCCAGTGCAGTCAAATTTGGTATGAGATTATAAAATTGGAACACAAAGCCCACATCATTTCGCCTGTATGAGCAAATATCACGCTTAGAAAGATGCGATATATCGAGATTATCGACTAAAACTGTACCTGAAGTGGCAGCATCTATACCACCTAATATATTCAGTACAGTTGTTTTACCTGCACCAGAGGGACCGACTATTATGCTGAATTTACCCTTTTCCAAAGAAAAAGAAATATTATCTACGGCACGAATAGATATACTACCTGTGTTGTATTCGCGGACAATGTCTGCAAAGGTTACAAAATTTTTTGACATACAATTTCTCCTAAATTTATTTTATATGAAATATTGCTGAAATATTTAAAATCCGCATTTAGACTTTTATAGTTTTTCATTCTATTATTGTACTGCTATTAAATTAACTTTAAAAGAAATAAATTTAGAATATAAAAAGAGCTTCACTTAAAAAACAAGTGAAGCTCATGCTCCCTAAATTTATGACCTTACCATCTTCTTGCGCCTTTGCATAGAAAGAAATTTCTCTTTTACAACCGGGCCTACTGTTTGCACAAGTATTACAGCAATAAGTACGAGACCTTGAAAGGTGTCTTGAATATCGGTGCTAAGTGCTGGAATGCTCACAATAATAAAATTGATGGTTGTGTATGAAAGCGCACCAAAGAATACACCTAAGATATTTCCTCGTCCGCCTGACATATTCACTCCTCCAAGCACTACCGCTGCAATAGCATACATTTCATAGCTTTTACCAGAAGAAGCAGGAGTAACATTGCCTATTTTACAAGCCTGCACAAAACTTGCGATACCCACCATCACACCGATTAACACAAAAACAGACATCCTTATGGTCTGCACATTGATACCTACCAGGTTTGCTGCCTTGTCATTGCTACCCACAGCATATACGCTTTTTCCGTATTTTGTATTCTTGGCAACGATTATCATGACGATGAGCATAAATACAAACAAAAAAGCAATATATGGAAGGCTTATACCAATATTAAGGCTACCTGTCCCAAACTTCATGCGCAAAAAGTCATAATTGCTATAAGAGCTTATCAAAGAGAATTGGCTGGAGCCGGATCCTGTGATATTTGCCGGAATGCTGCGCACTAAAGAAAGAGTTAATGAGCGATAAATCAGCATGGTACCCAGCGTTACAATGAAAGGTGGCATTTTTGCATAACCTACCAATACACCGTTGACTAGACCACAGATCATCCCTGATGCAATGGCCGCAAGGAGCATTAGCAATATGCTATTTGTCAGATTGAACACCACAATACAAGCACCAGTGCACATTATGAGCGCAGAGCCCACCGAAAGATCAATCTGGCCTGTTATTATAACCATTGCCATACCTAAGGCGATCATCCCAACAATAACCGTATTCTGGCTCGAGAGTATGGCAGAAATATGGCTCCAGTTAAATGCGTTCCCGTTGTATATGATTGTAGCAGCATATATGATCAGGATTATGATAAATACGAATATGAAACTGTACTTCGACCATGCATCTAAAAAGATTCGGCTGATATTAACATTTTCTTTTGGAGTTTTCATAAAGCATCCGCTCCTTTCTGTGTTTTGACTGCATTTGTTGAATAGAGCATAACATCGTGCTCATTGATTTCATCGTGGGTAAATATTTTTGTGAGTTTGCCTTCGTAAAACACTGCGCAGCGATCCGATACCTTTTTGATTTCAGGGATTTCCAGCGTATTGATGATAACCGTCTTACCCTCAGATGCAAACTCTAGAATAAGCTTATATATTTCTGCCTTGGCACCTACATCCACACCTTGAGTCGGGTTGTCGAATAAAAGTATATCTGCGCCAATATAAAGCCACCGTGCGAGAAATATCTTTTGCTGGTTGCCCCCTGAAAGTGAATTGATAGGATGATAGGGAGTTTCAGCCTTAATGCGGAACATATCTATAAAATTCCTATATTTTACAAGCTCATTTTTTTCTGCAATGAACTGATTTTTCCATGAAATAGAGTGTTCGGCTATGTAAGTGTTTTCAAGTATATTCATATCTGGAACTACAGAATTTTCCTTGCGGTTTGATGGAAGCATGGCGACACCATTCTTCATTGAACTGAATATTCCAGAATGAATCCTTTTGCCTTTTATCTCCATAAACCCTTTTGTAACAGGCAATACGCCGAACATCCCCTGCATAACCTCGCTTGCGCCGCTACCAGTAAGACCAGTAAATGCAACAACTTCACCTTTTCGCACATCCAGATCCACGTCCTGAAAGTCCTTGCCAGTGAATCCTTTAAGCGACAGAACGATATCGCCAAGAGGTCGCGTCGTATACTCATCTTTATCAACATACTGTTCACCAACCATGTCCAATGTGACCTGATGGTACGTTACATCCTTTATGAATCCGGTAGAAATGACACGACCATTGCGCAGCACAGTGTAACGGTCGGATATTTCGAATATTTCTACCATTTTGTGGGAAATAAATATGATGGACTTTTTCTGTTTTTTCAGTTGCTGCAGAATATTAAATAGATGTTCTACCTCATCCCCGGAAAGGGCTGTAGTTGGCTCATCTAAGACGAACAGCTTTGCATCAGAAAAAAGAGCCCGGCAAATTTCCAAAAGCTGCTTTTCGCTGGTCTTTAGAGCGGATACCATTGCCACAGGATTGATCCCTACATCGAGCT
>WQUF01000266.1 GCA_009785875.1 Oscillospiraceae bacterium
TATGTGTCATCAATAGGTGAAAAGTATTCCCAAAGGCAATGCTAATGGGATATGGGCTTATGGTCAGCCTTTACGAGTAAATGTTATTTAAATATAGATAACATTGACGTATAAAGATTTTAATAAAATTTTTAATTTATTTTAATAATTTTATTATAAATCAGATCATGGTCAGCAATTATTATTTTGTAACCGTCCTCCAAGCGATTTCACAGCGTTTTTTATCATGGGCAACACCCAAGCACAAAACCTCCCCCTTTAGCCCAAAGTAATACTGCTGGCTTTCGATCTGATCAAGTGCATCATATTTTAGCTTATCTAAATCTTCTCCTTGTTTGAACTCTATTATAATGTGCGGATGGCTTAGGTAAAGCGATTCCATTTTAATATCGCTGCGTCCATGACCTGATTCAATATTGCTGGTTATCCTGTACCTTCCTGCCAGAGATATGCACATGCCTAAAAAAAGCATATGATAAGCATTTTCCTTTGCGTCATAGAAACTTGTATATGACAAGACTATATCCTTATATGCCTGAACGAACCGCACCATGTTCTGGTCCATCAGGCTTTCAATCATAATATGCAACAATGTATTTGGAACATTCGATATCTGTGCTATTATTTCCACAAACTCTTCATTTACTTCACCATTTGGTATGCGCACGATCATTGTTGAACGCCCAGGAGTATATTTTGATACAGTGAGATACCCAGCGTTTATAAGTAATCCCCACAAGGTATAGGCATTCTGCAGTTCAAAAAATGATGTTTCAAGCTTAGGTGATACTTCTACTTCTCCATTCTCCATCAGCTTATCAAAATCTCGTTTGAATAAATCATCCATTTGAACAATTGAACGCCTTATCAATAAGTTAGACGATGTATTTGCCCAGAAATTGTCCAAATGTTTTTTAAAGGCATAATTTAAGACAGACCATGGATTATACATAGATATGCCACCGAAAAAGTAGCCGTCATATTTCCTGCACATCTCCTCGCTCATCTCAAGTCCTGCAGCCTCAATTAGCATTTTTGTCTCATCATAAGTCAGCCCGAAATATGGAGCGTAATAATCATCTAATACAGTAAATACCAATATATTATTTAACTGGGAAAAAATGCTTTCCTTAACAACTCGCTGTATGCCGGTGATCAGTGCCTGCCCAAGGTTTTCGTTCCCTTTTAGTGCCTCTCCAAGGAATACTGAAAAAAAGTCCGTCATTTCTTCCCTGAAACCGTGCTCGTAACTTGAGATAATAGGCTGATCATACTCATCAATAAGCAGCAGCGGAGGAGTGCCGTAAAAAAAACTCAAGACTTCTATCAAATCCGCTAAATAAGTACGCAATTCATCCATGCTTGCGAGTTTATTCTTAAGCTTGTCAAAATGAGATTTAATCGTAAAGCTTTCGTAAGTATCGTTATCCCCGATAATTTTGACATATTTCATGTACTCGCTTAAAAGAGCCCTGATTATGCTTAAGCGCAATCTGTCTACAGTATCACCTCGGCAGTTTTTAAATGTTAAAAAAACCACAGGTCTTGTGTTCATCCCTCTAGCGTATGGTGTATCCATAATCAATAAACCTTTAAATATCTCACCGCTGTCTTTAGTTATATCGAAAAACTCCTTAAGCATCGTCATATTAAGCGTTTTGCCGAATCGCCTTGGACGTGTAATCAACGATACTTTATTGTTGAACTCAATAAAATCTCGTATAAATAGCGATTTGTCCACATAGTAGTCCTGTCTGATGCGCATTTCCCTAAAGCTGTCGATGCCTATGGGAAAGGTTATTTTTTTCATATGGGTTTCCCCCCTTCAAAGCAAAAATCTAAATAGAAACAAACTTGCTTTTCACTCCCCTCGCTTTAGCTATGGAGAGTTTCAATTGCTGCCAACATATTCTAATTCCTATATTATATCATAAAGTAATGGCAACAAATACTAAATTAATATTTTGGTTGTAAAAAAGTCATGATAGTGGATCTTTCTGATTTTCGACTTGAAAAAGCAAAGGCTTTAGGATTTGAAATATGCAATTCAAGCAGAGAAAATTTAAGAAAAAAAGCAATATCTATTTTTGGATCTGCAGCTTCACTTTCCAAAGAAGCACCAAATGTAGATATTTATATCGATGCTTCTGGGGCACCTGCAATCCTCGATGAGTTCATGGAAATTGGAAAAATAGAGTGTAGAATCGTAGTAGTTGGAGTTCATATGGCAAAGCAATATGTGGATATGCTACATTTAACCTATGCACAGCAAGCTATAATTGGTTCTGGAGGATATAAGCAGGAAGACGTTTGTGATGTAATGAATATGATGGAAAGCGGTTCATACAATATTGATTCTATCATTACTCACGAATTTTCACTTGGTGATATTGTCAAAGCTATTGAAACCGCAGGAAATACAGATGAATCTCTCAATGTAATTATTAAATTCTAAAAAGCACAATATTAAATAAATGATGTTAAATGATAAACAGCTTCTAAAAATGAAAAAAAGAGGCTGTTCTTTATTTTAACATTTCATAAATCTTAACTACCAAATATATGAGTATTATAAAATCAGAACAGCCTCTCTAACTAAACTGATTTAATTCTAATTCTAGTAGACAAACTGAAATTGATTAGCGCAATAACAGCGGCTGCGACGAAGACCGACTGATATGCACCCGTCGTACTCCACAGAAGACCGCCGAAGAATGGAACTGTCATGGATACCACATGATCCATGCTGAGACCAGTGGATAAAGTAGGTGTCACTTCGGAAGGGTCAGTGGAAATTTTTTTGACATAGGTAGAACGAGCCATTTCCACAACCGTCATGGAACCATCAATCACATAGCAAGCACACATCACTATCACTGCAACCCCAGGTTGGAAAACTTGTCCAGAAAATATATAGCCAAAGCATATAATAAACAAACATACAGCTTCGGTTGAAAGGACAAAGCGTTCCCCATATGTGTCTATAGCTTTACCAACTAAAGTTCTTGTAAGAATGCTCACGATTGATACCAATACCCCAAGCACTGCAAACTGTGCAGGGCCCAGATGAAAAGTAGTGATTAGAACCCAGGGTGCAAATGTGAGAAATATCTGTTTACGTGCCCCGTTAGCCACACTTAGCAAATAGAATAGTGTAAATTTTTTCCGGAATATGAGATGAAATTTGCGCTTTTCAGGTTTTCGATTTTTCATAAACATATAAAATGCTGAGGCGAATACGTAAAAAATGCCAGAGAGCACAAAAGCGATACGATAATCCATATGCTTAAAGTAAAAGCCTCCCCAGACCACAGCATAGCCAAGCAAAGTGGCACCAAGGCCCCATGCGCTGAAGAGTCCCAAGCGATCGCCGTATTTTTCCCTCTTTGAAAGATTCATGCCTATGCTCGGTGTGAGCGGCATACACATGTGCGTACCGAGACCGTAGATGATCAAGCCAGCAAGCATCATGTAATAATTCCCGTTATTTATGCCTAAGCCAAAAGCCCCAATGGCTGCTCCAATCATACCTATGGCAGCTATGTGTATATCACCCATAAAGGCTAACAATGCTAACACAAAAATAATGAGCACTCCAGGCATTTCCCGAGGGAATTCCAAAAATCCACGCTGAGTTTCGCTGAGGTGAAACACATCATTTAAATAGTTGCTAAACACCGTGTTGTAAATGCCTGAACCAACCCCGGAGAAAATGGCTACAAATATAAAAAAAGTGAAGTCCCGGTCATTTTGTAGATTAGATTTGAAATGACCTATCAAGTTTAATTTGCTATTTTCCATTACATATCCCCCATAATTAAAATATCGCAACATAAATAATATAACATTTAAGGAAGCAGAAAGTAAAGACGAAAGTGGATCAGTATCCAAATTTTACCAATAATAGAAATAGATTGGAATTTTTTATTTTCCAACCTATCTTTCTAAGTTTATGAACCTGAAGGATATCTCGTCATCATATAGACACCAGTTTTTTTAATTTCATCCAATGTGATCACTCGACCCCATTTAACTGCTGAATTGTAATTTCCTTCTGCTATAGTTATATTGGTACCTTCTATGCTTAAGACGATAACTGAATGCGTATCATTGTTTATTCTCAAGATATCCCCAACTCTTATATTGTTGAAATTGTATATTTGTCTTGCTGGAAGATCTCCGAAAGCTGCGTCGCTCAACATAAACGCAAAGCCTGCGCATCCATCACCGTAACCGTATATACCGCCTTTCCAATTGTAACGGTTGGCATTTGTCCATGGCGTACCATCAGGATACTTTGACTTTAATGCGATCATACGATTATAAACTTCTGATTGAGAAATTGATGAGCTATTGCCGGTTGATGTTGTACTGCTCTTCTGAGTAGTATTAGATTTACTTGTGGTATTTGGTCCAGTTGTAGTATCAAGTTTGTTATTTGTAGTATTAGGTCCAGTTGTAGTGTTAAGTTTGTTGTTTGTAGTATTGAGTTTGTTGTTTGTAGTATTAGGTATGGTGCTTCCTG
>WQUF01000267.1 GCA_009785875.1 Oscillospiraceae bacterium
CATCTAAATAAAAGTTTTGTATACACTGCTGTAAAGTGTAAGCATTGCTATATGCCAATTTCTATTGGTTGGGATTGAAAAAAAATGAAACTCACGCTAGCCCAAGATGGAATAGCTGATGTAATTAAGAAAAAGACAAGAACCATTCCAAAGAAAAATGCTATATAAACTGAGTTTAACACAGAACCTTTTTGTGAAATGAAAACAATAGCGTTACCTATGCAAACAGCAGCAAAGAACATTAAAAGCTGTCCCAAATAAGGTTTTAACACTGAAAGAATATATGCTCCATCAAAGTTTCCTCCAAAACCATTCCTTGCTGTGGCTACGATACTCCCAACAATAACATTGAAAAGAGTTATAATAATTGCGAAAGAAAAACCTAATATCACCTTTGCAAAGTAGTATTTAATACGAGAAACACCGCTGGATAAGGTGTTTTTAATTGCATTAGATGAAAAATCTGTCGCTACTAAAGCGAAAATAATTGGTAAAATCAAAAATAATATGAAATCTGGTTGTGCCATGATCGCAAATGGTGCTAATGATCCAACAACATTCTTCATAGCTTCAGGGTCTACAAGATTTACCGAAGTATTTTGAGTATTATACCCAATCAATAGATTGCCTGATGTGATCGATAATGTTAAAAAGAATGCTACCATAATTGTTATATATAGGGATTTACCTCTCAATAAGCGATATATATCAGCTCTCATTAAGTTTAACATTTATTACCACCAGCTCTTACTTTATTTCGCTTTTTCTAAATACTATGATGCCTAACACAGTACTGATTATAATCCAGAATACGCCTATTGACAAAGCTCTCACAATATCGGATATATTCAATTGGCTGAAAGCAGACAACATTTGAAGATTGGAAACAAAGGCATAATTATTTAAATTCGACCACGATGGAATGGCTGTGGTGATCATGAAGAAGATGAGGCTCATTCCATAGAAGAAAGCTATATATACAGAATTTAACACGGAACCCTTTTGAGTCACAAAGACTATGGCATTGCCTATGCAAACAGCTGCAAAGAACATTAAAAGCTGACTTGCATATGGTTTTAACACTGAAATGATAAAAGCACCATCAAAGCTCCCACCGAAACCATTTTTTGCAGTAGTTACGAGAATCCCTACAAGTATATTCAAAAGCGTTATAATAAGTACGAAGGAAAATCCTAAAATCACTTTTGCAAAATAATATTTCATACGGGAAACTCCGCTGGATAAGGTATTTTTAATTGCGCCACTTGAAAAATCTGTGGCTGCTAAAGCAAAAAGAACAGCTAAAATTAAAAATAATGTGGTATCTGATCCTGCCATGACGACAAATGGTGCCATTGATCCAGCAACATTTCCAGAAACATCAGATGCAATGTGTACCGTGTTATTTTGATCGCTGACCCCTATTGTGCCTCCACCAACAGTAGTCAACACAGTCATTATGAGTGCTATAGCAATTGTAATGTACAGTGCCTTTCCTTTTAATAAACGATATATATCAGCTTTCATCAATTTTAACATTTATTTTCCCTCCCCAATAAGCATTCTGAAATAATCCTCCAGATTGTCTCCGATTTCTTGAATACCGCTGACCTTTATACCTTTAGAAAAGAGTGCGCCTGCTACCTCAGATGGATTATCCAAGTAATCATAAATGCGTAATTCTCCTGTTCCTGTGACTTTATATTTTAAAGTATGGAGCACAGTTTCAAGGATTACTACAGCTTTTTGAGAATCATCGACCTTTATTAAAATCGAGCGTTTGCAGTTTTCTTTTAATTCTTCGTCTGTGATCTCCTTAATCAGTTTACCGTGGTGGATAATACCGTATTTTGTAGCTACCATAGATAGTTCGGATAAAATGTGGCTTGAGATTAAAATTGTAATGCCTTCTTTATTTAGCTTCTTAATGATTTCACGCATTTCTACTATACCAACAGGATCTAATCCATTTATTGGCTCATCTAAGATGATAAAATCAGGATGGTTTAAAATCGCAAGGGCTAATCCTAAACGCTGCTTCATACCAAGAGAGAAATTTTTATATTTTTTCTTATCATTGTCCTCAAGTTCTACCAGCTTTAATACATCAAAAACTAATTTTTTCTCTGGGATCCCTCTTTGGATGCGGTAATATTCAAGATTTTCTATAGCAGTGAGATTTTTATAAAATGCAGGTGTTTCAATAATGCATCCTATTCTCTCCCGTGCTTTCATGAGTCCTTGAGGAGTTCTCTCACCCAGAATTTCCATTTCACCGCTATCGGCAAATGTAAGGGCAGTGATCAGGCGCATTAGTGTCGTTTTTCCAGCTCCATTTAAGCCGATGAGTCCAAAAATATCTCCTTTTTCGATGGTTATGCTTATATTATCAACTGCAATCTGATTTTTATATTTTTTAGTCAAAGCATTTGTTTTAAGTACCAATGGTTCCATATAATTGCCTCCTTATCTTATTGAAAAGATTGTACCAAGAAAGGCTTTATAAACAATAAATTAATCATTAAAAAAGTCTTAATTTATGGATAAACAACTTAATCTTTCATCTTAAATCCAATTCCCCAAACAGTTTGGATGTACTCTGTATTAGGTTTAATTCTGGAAAGCTTTGTACGGATCTTGCTGATATGTACATTCACTGTGTTATCATCACCTAAAAATTCTCCGCCCCAAACGCTTTCATATATATTGTTTTTTGTAAATACTCGCTTAGGTGCTGACATCAATAGTTTCAATATGGAATATTCTGTTTTGGAAAGCTCAACACGTTTTCCATCTAAAACAGCATCATAAATAGTCTCATCTAATATAATGTCCCGGAAAACCGTGGAGCTTTCGACAATTGTATTTTTACGAAATTGAACTTGAATGCGTGCCATGAGTTCATCGTTGTCAAAAGGTTTTTCAATGTAATCATCTGCTCCTTTTGTTAGAAGTTTCACCACGGATTCCTTGTCAGTCACAGCAGTGAGAACTATCACAGGAATTTGAGAGCTTTTCCTTAGCTCTGTTAGGACTTCAAAGCCAGTTTTACCTGGAAGCATTAAATCTAATAGGACAAGGTCATAATTTGAAGCTTTAAAGCATAAAAGTGCTTCACTGCCAGAATATGCAGCTGTGAATTCATAATGATTTTGCTTGATAAGTTCTACTATTAAATTGCTTATATCTATGTCATCTTCAACGATTAAAATCTTCTTCATAAATATTCTCCTAGGAATGAATTTATACCTTAATTTTATCATATCCCATATATTATTATACTACGAAATTTAAATTGAAATGTTCTTAAAATTTCATAAATACTTTAACATTAATTTAGCAGATGGATAATATAATAGTATAAAGTATTGATAGGAGTTAAAAAATGAATATTGAAGAATTGATGGAATTAGATAAGGATACTTATGGGACTGATATTAGACCTAAGGTTTACTTGAAAAACGACAATATAAAGATAACCGAAACTAAGATAGATATCGGTTCTACTCCTGAGGATTTTAAAAAATGGGCTGATCATGAGAAGCAAGCAATTTTAATGAGGGAAAAGAATTTTAATGATGGTGCTAATTACTTTGATACGCTTCAAAAACTGGATATAAACCTAATAGATGATGTGCCACCTGGCTGGAATTTGTTCGATCCTCCCAAAAAACATGAGCTTGCAGATCTTATAAGGTCAATTGCCAGTGTGGGCTTAATTTATCCAATTTACGTGCTAGAGCATACAAGCGGTGTATATAGTGTAATTTGTGGAAGGTCAAGACTCCTTGCTTTTGCTAACCTCTACCAAGCTACAGGGCTTGATAAATACCGATTCATCCCCTCCTACATCGTTAAAGAATCTGATACGGATGAACTTTTTGTCAGAACTATGATAATTGAGTCGAATTTGCGCTTTAGGTCTATATCAAAGATTAACTTAGTTCAAAGCTTAATAACAATCTATGAAGTGATGCAAAAAAATAAGTTATATAGAGGAGAATCAAATGTGGCTGAGGAAGTGGCGAAGACTTTTGAAGTATCAGAGACAACAGTTTTCAATTATTTAAAGGTAAGAGACCTATGCGAGGAAGCTTTAACACTGCTTTACGAAGATAGATTAAAATTAAAAGCCGCCCTATACCTAACAAAGGTTTCAAAGGAAACTCAAAAGAATATTTTAGAAAAATTTGGCATAAAAGGAGTAAACACCATATTTAAGTTAAAACTCATCACCAGAGATGGAGATGTTTCCTTAGAAAAGCTGGAAGAGAATATTAAAGACATAGAGCACAAAACTCCTCCAAAGACAAGGATGACAATTGAAATTAGCAGAGAATTTGTTGCAAAGCTGATAGACTTCTTATTGGAATTTAAAAATCAGGTCATAGTGCCATTTGCTTGCAGGAACACCAGAGGAAAGACCTCTACTTTATTTAAAGTTAGATGTAATAATGAAGACATGGAGCATTATATAAAGGAAAAATTGGTAGATGAAATGCTATATGGGAAATTGAT
>WQUF01000268.1 GCA_009785875.1 Oscillospiraceae bacterium
ACAGGAGATCCATTGACTGGAACATTAGATAAGGATAAAACAGTTAATTTTTATCTAGAACCATTAGTCAATGATATATCAGTCACAGATAAAATAAATAGTACTCAACTGATAATAGTCACAGATAAAACAAATAATACTCAACCGATACCACCCCAAACTGTGACAGTAAATTATTTAGATCAAAATGGTAATCCAATAACAGATCCAAATGTACAAAATTTATATAATGGAGACCCATATAGTGTTACAAATCCTGGGGAAATAACAATAAAAGGAATCACTTATAAAGTAGTAAAAACTGAAGGAGACCCATTGATTGGAACATTAGATAAGGATAAAATAGTTAATTTTTATCTAGAACCATTAGCCAATGAGATATTAATCACAGATAAAACAAATAGTACTCAACCGATACCATCTCAAACAATAACATTAAATTATTTAGATTTAAATGATAACCCAATAAAAGAACCAGATGTAAAAAATCTATATAATGGAGACCCATATAGTGTTACAAATCCTGGGGAAATAACAATAAAAGGAATCACTTATAAAGTAGTAAAAACTGAAGGAGATCCATTGACTGGGACATTAGATAGAGATAAAATAGTTAATTTTTATTTAGAACCATTGGTCACTGAGATATTAGTTACGGATAAAATAAATACTACTCAACTGATACTTCCTCAAACAGTAACAGTAAATTATTTAGATTTAAATGATAACCCAATAAAAGAACCAGATGTACAAAATTTATTTAATGGAGATCCATATAGTGTTACAAATCCTGGAGAGGTTACCATAAATGGAATTGCTTATAAAGTAGTAAGTACCACTGGAGATCCATTGATTGGGACATTAGATAGAGATAAAATAGTTAATTTTTATTTAGAACCATTGGTCACTGAGATATTAGTTACAGATAAAATAAATACTACTCAATTGATACCTCCTCAAACAATAACAGAGATATTAGTTACGGATAAAATAAATACTACTCAAACGATACCACCTCAACCAATAATAGAACATCAAGTAATAGTAAATTATTTAGATAAATATGGCAATCCAATAAAAAATTCAGATATATTAGAATCATATGATCTTGCTAGTACTGATTTTTTAACTATTGATGGAGTCACTTATAAGGTAAGGAAGATTGAAAATATAGCCGGAACAGGTAACACTGAAAAAATTTACAATTATATTCTATCACCACCCCAAAAAGTGACAATTAATTATTATTATCTAAATGGTGAACCTATAACAGATCCAGATATATTAAAATTATTTAATGATGATGAATATGATGTTACTGATTTTGGATTTTTATCTGAGGTTGAAGCATTTATTAACATGGAAGATGCGATAGCTTGTATAGCAGGTAGCAATAATAATTTAGGCAAGGAATTAATCCTCGACGGAGTTCTTTATGAAGTTGTAAAAACCACAGGAGATCCAGTAATAGGAATAGCAGATACAGATAAAGTAATTAATTATTATCTGGCTCCTCTTCAAACAGTGACAGTAAATTATTTAGATAAAAATGAAGAGCCAATAACAGCACCAAGTATACAAACTGTATATAAAGGAGATCCATATGATGTCTCTAATGATGGTAAAGTAAATATAGATGAAGTCACTTATAAAGTAGTGAAGACTACAGGAGATCCAGTAAAGGGAATAGCAGATACAGATAAGACAATTAATTTTGAACTGGCACCACCTCAAACCATTACAGTGAACTATTTAGACAAAAAGGAAGAGCCAATAAAGGAACCTAGCGTACAAAATGTATATCAAGGAGATCCATATGATGTATCTAATGATATGTCTAATGATATGTCTAATGATGGTAAAGTAGTTATTGATGAAGTTCCTCATACAGTAATAAAGACTACAGGAGATCCAGTAAAGGGAATAGCAGATACAGATAAAACGATCAATTTTCATTTAGCACCACCTCAAAAAGAGACATTGCCACTTACCGGAGAATATATTTGGCGTATCAAAAAATGATCAAATCAGTTGACACATTTTGTTTTATTATATTCACAAAATTTAACGAAATCAACACTTTAAGTGATATCATAAACTTAAAGAGTGTTAACTGATTTGAATCACACCTTAAAGCAGCAAATTATTTTATGATTTGCTGCTTTTTTATAAAAATTGGAATAATATGAAATATTTCACAAATAATAACCTTGATTTAGAAACTAGTAACTTTTTTTTGAAAGGATGAATATTATGAAGAAGATGTGGAAAACAAATTTAGCAAAGGTGTTGGTTTTCTTTTTTATCTTTGTTGAAATAATGGATACTGTTGATGGTCATAGGTCTTTTGCATATATAACTGTTCCGGCACCTTCAGCTATAATCAATGGAGGGTTTGAAACTGTACCTACTACGCCAAATGTTACGGCTGTAGCTGCATATCAACTAGATGCTTCACTTATAAATGGATGGAATACTAGTGCTACTGATAACTTAATTGAAATTTGGAGAAGTGGATTTCAAGGCAATACTACTGCACCAGTACCTGCACATAGCGGTAATTATTTTGCTGAAATCAATGGTACTATGGCTGCAACCTTATATCAAAATGTAGCCACTGAATCAGGAACTTTGTATAGATGGTCATTGTGGCATAGAGGAAGACATGGATTGGATACAGCGCGAGTTTTGCTAGGTACCGCTCAGGAAACGGCAAGTCCTGCTTTTAATACGAATAACACAATGGATTTAAATAATGGGAAAAATAAATGGGGATTCCATCAAGGTTTTTATTTAGCAACTGGTACCTCCACATGGTTCGGATTAGAGGCAGTATCTACAGCAGCTCCACCCAATGGTTTAAATAATATGAGTCAAGGAAATTTTATAGATGACATTAATCTTATACCAATTAGCAGCCCAACAGCTCAGACGATCCACATAGGAGATCCGGCACCTGATGAATCTACATTAGCTACAATATTTCCGATTCCTGCATCTATAGATTCATCTGGTGAAATCGATTCAGGAGTTTATCCTTTAGCAAGCTATGCAGATGCTAGTGAATATACAACTGAAGATGGATTAAATGGAATAACACCACTAAATCCAAACGTACCAGGAATTTATAATGTTAAAGTAAGAATTACAGACGCTAGCGCAAAAGATTCTAGTGGGAATCCAAAGCTAATTGGATATATTTATTCTACAATAACAGTTGAAGCTACGTTGACGATGAAATTTGTAGATGAAAGCGGTGGAAGTCTTATGCCGGATACAGTAGTTACATATGATAGCCCAGTACCAATACCTCCATCTCTTCTAAATGTAGGAGATGAGGTAATTTCAAATGGAATTACATATATTTTTAAAGAGGTAGAATCAGGTAGTGCTGTTCCAGGTGAAACCATGGACAGTGATAAACAAATTACATATGTGTTCGAAAAAAAGCCTCAAAGCATAACAGTGAATTATTTAGATATAAGTGGCAATCAGCTGAAAGATTCAGATGTAATAAATTTAAAAAATGGGGACAATTATTTTATAACCGCTTGTAAAACATTAATTATAGATGGAGTGGTCTATGATTTAGTAGAGACTACAGGAGATGCTTTGAGTGGAGTGATGGATACAGATAAAATTATAAATGTTGTTTATGATTTAAATTTAACCTTGAATGAAAAAGAACCTCAGACTATAACAGTAAATTATTTAGATCAGAATGGAAATCCCATAGCAGCTCCAAGTGTACAAAATTTATTTAAAGGTGACCCATATGATGTTTCTAACTCTGGTACAGTAACAATCAGTGCAGTTATTTATAAGGTAATAGATACCAAAGGGGATCCTGTGAGTGGAATAGCAGATACAGATAAAATTGTAAGTTATTATTTATTACCCCCTGAGATAGTGACAGTAAATTATTTAGATAAAAATGGTGATCCTTTAGCAGATCCAGATATATTAAGTTCATACGATATTGCTAATACTGATTTTTTAACTCTTGATGGAGTTACTTATAAAGTAAGGAAAATCGAAAATATAGCTGATGTATGGAGTACAGATCAAACTGTGAATTATATTCTATCGCCACCTCAAATAGTGACAATTAATTATTATTATCAAAATGGTGACCCTGTAACAGATCCGGATATATTAAAATTATTTAATGATGATCCATATGATGTTACTGACTATGGGTTTTTATCTGATGTTGATGTAGTCATTAGTAAAGTAAATAATGCCATGGAAGATGTTATAGCTTGCATGGCATCAGATATTAATTTGGCGTTAATTACCAATATAGGCAAAGAAGTAGTCATCAATGGAGTTGTTTATGAAGTAGTAGAAGTGACGGGAGATGCATTATTTGGGATAGCAGATACAGACAAAGTGATCAATTATTTTCTAAAACCACCTCAAACATTGATATTGAATTACTTAGATGAATATGGCAATCCTTTAAAGAAATCGAAAATGGTAGGCTATAATTTTGGAGATCGTTATGTTGTCGTT
>WQUF01000269.1 GCA_009785875.1 Oscillospiraceae bacterium
TATTGTATTAATTTTTAAATAATTTATTCAAGCAATTTTTTCTATAAAATTGCATTCAATAGAAATGAAGACTATAATAAATAGTGAATTTAAATTTGGAGGTGTAAATGTGGAGTATATAAAAAGAGAAGATGAAGAACTATATAAAATAATCAATGAAGAACACGAAAGAGAAGAAGAAACTATCGAACTCATCGCTTCTGAAAATTTTGTATCAAAAGCAATTCTTGAAGTAAACAGCTCAGTCCTTACAAATAAATATGCTGAAGGTTATCCAGGAAAGAGATATTATGGTGGATGCCAAATTGTTGACAAAGCTGAAAATTTAGCAAGAGATAGAATATGCAAAATATTCGGTGCAGAGCATGCAAATGTTCAACCTCATTCAGGATCACAGGCTAATATGGGCGTATATATGTGCGCTTTAAAACCTGGTGATACAGTTCTTGGAATGAACCTTAGCCATGGCGGTCATTTGACACATGGAAGCCCTGTTAATTTTTCTGGAATATTATATAAATTTGAAGCATATGGAGTTAGCGAAGAAGATGAAAAAATTGATTATGAAGAAGTAAGGAGAAGAGCTCTTGAAGTTAAACCAAAAATGATCGTTGCAGGTGCAAGTGCTTATTCCAGGATCATCGACTTTGAAAAATTCAGCGAAATAGCAAAAGAAGTAGGAGCATATTTAATGGTGGATATGGCCCACATAGCAGGTATCGTTGCAGTAGGACTTCATCCAAATCCAGTTCCTTGTTCTGACTTTGTAACATCAACAACTCATAAAACTTTGAGGGGACCAAGAGGTGGATTGATCTTATGTAAAGAAAAATATGCCAAGGATTTAGATAAAGCTATCTTCCCTGGCACACAAGGTGGACCACTTATGCACACTATAGCAGCTAAAGCCCTTTGTTTTAAAGAAGCTATGCAACCAGAATATAAAGTATATATTGAACAAGTATTAAAAAATGCTAAGGTTTTAAGCGAAGAGCTTACGAAATATGGATTTAGAATCGTCTCTGGCGGAACTGACAATCATTTAATGCTTGTGGATTTAACTAGTAAGAACATTACAGGTAAGGATTGCGAGAGATTGCTTCAAGATAACAACATAACAGTCAATAAAAATACGATTCCAAAAGAAAAACTTAGCCCATTTGTAACAAGCGGAATAAGGATTGGAACTCCTGCGGTTACAACTAGAGGATTTAAGGAAGAGGAAATGAAGAAAATTGCGTATTTCATTAACTATATTGTTGATCATAGGGATGAGGATTTGTCTAGCATTAAAAATGAAGTAGCAGAGCTTTGTAAAAAAATCCCAATTTATAACAGTGAAAAGTAAATATTTAAAAAATAAAAAAGAGCATAAGCTCTTTTTTTTTAATCTTCTTCTTCAAATTGATCTTTACCAGCAGCACAAAGAGGACAAACCCAATCATCGGGTAAACTTTCAAAAGGGGTTCCTGGTTCGATATCGTTATCAGGATCGCCAAGTTCAGGATCATAAACATATCCGCAGATTTGACATACATATTTTATCATAAATTTACCTCCAAAAAAACTTAAAAGCATTAAAAGCTTTTATGACGCAATTATACTATAACGAATATAATATATAAAGTGTTATTTTAAATAATTATTATTTTTAGAAAGCTTTTGTTTCCATAAGAATATAAACAGTTTAATTTTCATAAATATGTAAAGAGTGTAAGGGGGAGTTAAATTGAAGAACCTTTTTGAAAAGATAGTTAAGCACATAAAGAGTAATTATATTTATTATTTAATATCAGTAAGCTTGATCATAATATCAGGGAGTATTGGTTATAAATTTTTAAAATTGTCACCTTTAGATGAAAGCTCTATAGCACAAGTGAAAAACTTTATGAGTTGGAATGGAGCGATAAATAATAATGGCAGCTTAGTTTTTGCAGATGCTTTTAGAAGCAATCTACTAATGATTTTAGCTATATGGATATCTGGTTTGACTTTCATTGGAATTCCTATAATAGTCACAATTTTATTTATAAAGGGATTTTCATTTGGCTTTACTTTAGCTTTTATAACTACTTTAAATACTGAACCAGGTTTTTATAAGATCGTGATACTTTTAGTACTGCAAAATATTTTCATTTTTTTCTGCTTAATAGTAGCTGCAGTATTTTCATTTAAATCCTCTGTAAATATTTCCAAGGGGAACAATGATAAAGTGACTAAAGAAGTTTTAAAGCATAGGATAATAAAAAATGCTGGTTTTTATGTGATAGTCATGATTTTTTGCTTTATTGAAGCATTGTTTGAAGGATATATTTTACCCATAATTTTTTAATTTTGCTTTTTATTTGTAGGGGGTGCATAAATGGATATTTTTTTGGAAAGATTTTTAGAAGATATAAAAAGAAAAAAATTAAGTTACAACACTTTTGATGCATACAGAAGGGATATAGAAAGATTTTACAAATATGTAGA
The DNA here is from genome assembly GCA_009785875.1 of Oscillospiraceae bacterium. GTDB lineage: Bacteria > Bacillota > Clostridia > Clostridiales > Clostridiaceae > WQUF01. The sequence goes on from WQUF01000269.1 coordinate 2,473, forward strand.
TAAGAGAAATTTAACCATAAGCTCAGTAGATGATGAAGTGATTAGAGAATATTTTCAAGAGCTTTCGAAAAAAAATATGGCGAATTCTTCAATAGTAAGGAATATAATATCTATTAGGAATTTTTATAAATTTCTTTTAAAGAATAAATGTATATTATACAATCCAATAATTAATTTTGAAATACCTAAAGTAACCAGAAAACTTCCTGAGATACTTACAGTTGAAGAAGTGAATAAGCTTCTTATGGCACCTGATACGAGGACAATTAAGGGCATAAGGGATAAAGCTATGCTTGAACTTTTATATGCATCCGGAATGAGGGTCACAGAGTTATTGAACATTAGAATGAATGAGATAAATTTAAAACTTAATTATTGTATAGCTAAGGGAAGCAAAAATCAAGAGAGAATAATACCAATAGGATCTTATGCTGTAAAGTTTTTACTTGAATATTTAAAGATTAGAGACGAAATCAATATACACAAATACAATTTTCTCTTTTTAAATTTAAAGGGATTTCCAATGACAAGGCAAGGATTTTGGAAACTTGTTAAGGAATATGCAGATAATACTGAAGTCTATAAAAAAATAGATCCGTATTGCTTAAGGCACTCTTTTGCAGTACACTTAATACAGAATGGTGCGGATATAAAGACGGTGCAAGAGCTTTTAGGGCATAAAGATATGAATACAACGCAGATTTATTCTGTAATATCTAAGAAGAGCAAAATAGCAGATGTCTATATGAAAACGCACCCAAGAGCATAGAGAAAGGGTGAACAAATGTATGAAAAGAGTTATACTGATTGTTTTTGATAGCTTTGGCATCGGTGAGCTTCCCGATGCTAAAGAGTATCACGATGAAGGGAGCAATACCCTGTGCAACATCGCAAAAAAGGTACCTGGTTTTTCACTCCCTAATTTGGAAAAAATGGGACTCTCTAAGGTAGATGGTGTGAATTGTTTAACGGTTCCTGAAAAAATTAAAGGTGCTTATGGTAGATGCATTGAAATATCTAAAGGAAAAGACACCATAACTGGACATTGGGAGATAGCAGGTGTAATACTTGATTCTCCACTTAATGTCTATCCTAATGGCTTTGATAAACACATAATAGATGAATTTTGTGAGAAAACCAATAAAAAGGCTTGTCTAGGAAATATAGTTGCATCAGGAACAGAGATCATAAAGGACCTTGGAGATGAACATGTTAAAACAGGCTTTCCAATAGTATATACATCTGCAGATAGCGTATTTCAAATAGCAGCACACGAGGACGTTATACCTCTTCCAGAGCTTTATCATATGTGTGAGATAGCTAGAGAAATGCTCGTAGGAGATAAATGCGTGGGAAGAATCATTGCAAGACCTTTCATTGGAACTAGCGGAAATTATACGAGAACTTCAAACCGCAGAGACTATGCAATAGATCCACCTACAAAAACAATGCTTCAATACATAAATGAAGATTCAAAAAAGGTGTTTGCCGTTGGTAAAATAGAAGACATATTTAATAAACATGGAATCGATTATGCGGTTCATATTATAAATAACAACGACGGAATAGACAAAACCTTGGATTGCATGGATAAACTTAAAGAAGATGGTCTGATTTTTACTAATTTAGTGGATTTTGATATGCTATATGGTCATAGGAATGATTTCTTGGGATATGCTAAAGCTTTAATAGAAGCTGATAAGCGGATGGATGAAGTTATTTCGAAAATGGTTCCAGGTGATATGCTAATTATCACAGCAGATCATGGTTGTGACCCTACAACTGAAAGCACTGACCATTCGAGAGAATATATTCCACTTTTAGTTTATACAAAAAATATGGAAAGAGGAATTAATTTAGGCACTAGAGACTGTTTTTGTGATATTGGAAAGACTATTTTAGATTATTTAGATGTAGAAAATAAACTAAACGGAGTGAGCTTTTTAAGTGAATTACGATTATTATAAACAGAGGTGAGAATATGAGAATGTATGATATTATACTTAAGAAAAGGGAAGGAAATGAGCT
>WQUF01000270.1 GCA_009785875.1 Oscillospiraceae bacterium
TATAAAAATGAAGTTTTCTATCTCAGTATATGGTAACCATGGTGTTTGTGATACATTGCCAACATATTCAAAGATACCTGTTATTTTAAGTGAACTTGTTAAGGATATTGAATTTAACATAATAGTTGATGAATCAGAAATAGTTATTGTATCGCCTATTTGCAAGTTGTTCTTTTCTGCTAATTCCTTTGAAATTATGGCTATATTGTCATCTTTATCATCTATAGTTATATGGTTGCCTTTTATCAGGTTAAAACCAGAACTTGCAAAGAGCAAATAGCAGTTGCTATTGGTAAGCCCTATAACACTGCAATTAGGTAGAGATACATTAGGGTTTGATATATTTAACGTCTCTAGGATTGTATTATATCTTTGTTCATCTTCTACATATGGCTCAGCATCGTTTAAAACTCCGCTCATCATGGAAACAACATTATATTCTTTTATGTAGTTATTATCGATTAGTAAATTCATATCATCTTGATTAAAATATTGAGAACCTGTTTTTTCTACTGTTACCATATTGCCAACTGATGCTTTAAGATATGAAATTTGATCTTGTGTCGCTATGCTGATGGTACCTATAGTTATTAAAATGCAAAACAAAAATGAAAATAAACATACAAGTAAAATATTTCTAAATTTATTATATAAAAGGCTTTTATAAATGCGATCTGATAATTTAATAAAAATCACCATCTTTTCTTATAGATACATTCTATTTTAGATAAATTTAAATTTATTTTCAATAGATATATTTAAGATTCATTTTATTTAATAAGTTTAATCATAAATAAAAACTGAAATATAAAGAGAACAAAGTATAGATTTTAGAATATTTCCTCAAAAAGTAGTCAATAATCATAAATAGAAATTGTTTTTACTCTGTTCACCTTTCAATAAAAAGATGATAAAATATAATAAAAGAAAAGATGGAGGTTTATTTGTGTCAGAAGAAATATCTTATCAAGCAAAAGACATTTTAATGAAAAGGTTAAATGAACTCTAAAGATTGCAGAAAGATATTGCACATCAAAATTGCCAAGAGTGAAACTTTTGATTATATACACTGGAGATGTTGAAAGTGCACCAAGTTTTCTCGACTTAGGAGATATATATCTTAATTTTAGACAAGTATTTCTGTCAAAATTTGATGGTCAAAAGATGTATGAAGATGTAAGAACAAAAATAAAAAACAATGATACCTTAACATCAGAGGATGTTATGAAGCTCATTCTTTCACCATTGACCAAAAAAAATGATAAACAAAAACTGGTTGAAGATGCAATTGAGCTTGCAAAAGAAGTGAAGGACGAAGATACAAAGAATCTTATGATAGCTGGAATTATAGCTGCATCATATAAATTTATAGATGGAGACTATTTAAGTAAAGTTGAGAGGTGGATTAGAATGACTGGATTAGAAAGAATATTTGATGATCTATATAGGGAAAGAGAAGAAAAAATAAAAATGCTTAAAGAAGAAGAAAAAATTGAGGCTTTAAATGAGCTTGCTCAGAAAAAAGATATGGAAAAAATGGGAGCTATAAATGAGCTTATTCAGAAAAAAGATATGGAAAAGCTCGGAGCTGTTCATGAAACTCAAAAAAAAATTGCAAGCAATATGCTAAAAAAGAATGCTGATGTTGTTTATATTATGGAAATCACAGGTTTAACAAAAGCTCAGATTCTAAATATAAAAAATGAAAACTTAATTAATTGAGATATTAAAAAGCAATGCATAGCTTAAGAAAATCTTAAACTGCATTGCTTTTTATCATAATGCTCTATTCTTTTTCTTTGACAATACATCGAATGCCACAGCAGCAAGAAGAACCAAGCCTTTTATTATCCTCTGGTCGTTTGAATCTGCTCCCATAATTGACATACCATTATTCAATACTCCCATGAATATAGCTCCAATTACTGTACCGCCAACTGTTCCTATACCACCATATGCTGAAGCTCCACCTATAAAGCATGCGCCTATTGCATCCAGTTCATAGTTTGTTCCTGCAGTTGGAGTTGCTGAGTTAAATCTTGCAACGCATACCAGAGCTGCAATAGCACACAAAAATCCCATATTCACATAAGATAAGAATAAGACTCTATTTGTATTAATTCCACTAAGCCTTGCAGCTTTTTCATTTCCACTCATTTCGTATAGATAACGTCCAGGTACAGTTTTAGTAGTATAATAAGTGTAAACTCCTGCTATTACTGCAAGTATTATTAAAATTTCTGGTATTCCTTTATAATTAGCAAGGTTAATGGATGCAACAACTATAAATGCAGCTATTAAAACAGATTTAACCGATGTGTTTCAAGAATGAGTGTTTTATGTAACTTTCATCATGAAATGTCACAGTGACACTCATTTTTTATAAATTTCAATTACTTCTGAAACACACTATTGAAACACACTTAATTAATTTTGCGCTATTTTTATCTAATTATTATTTAGCTTTGTTTCTAGTTACAACATCGAATACCACAGCTAAAACCAATATTGCGCCCTTAATAATATATTGGCTATCTGCACCTGTACCCATCAATGTCATTCCACTAGTAAGTGAAGACATTACCAATGCACCAACTATTGAACCTGTTATTTTACCAACTCCACCTGCTGCTGAAACACCTCCGACATAAGCAGCAGCAATTGCATCGAGTTCGAATCCTGCACCAGCCTGTGTAGCTGCAGATCCTAAACGAGAGGCATATAAAATCCCTGCTAATGCTGCAAGCATGCTCATGGATCCAAATACTATCAATGTAATTTTACTGACATTTATACCACTTAATTCTGCAGCCTCCGGGTTTCCACCTACAGCATATATATGCCTGCCAAGAGGAGTCTGAGTAGTGATAAATTGATAAATTACCGCCACAATTATCATAATAACTGCTGTCCAAGAAAGTCCATTATATTTAGCTAATATAATGAAGAAATATGCTACAATAAAAGATATAAATAACAATTTTATGATAAACATCGATGATGAAAGGACATCGAATCCGTATTTTTTATTATTATTCCTCGTTCGTATCTCATTTAAAATATATAGTATAATTACCACAATTCCTATTAAGATCGTTAAGAGATGCATCCCATTTACTTTAGTTAAACTAGGTATAAAACCACTACCTAAAGCTTTAAAAAAAGCGTTTGGAATAATAATTGTCCCAGTTTTTGCAGTTACTTTTAAAAGAAGTCCACGGAAGATGAACATGCCAGCCAAAGAAATAACAAATGCCGGAACACCTATCCTGGCGACAAAAAAGCCATTAATTACTCCTATAATAGCTCCAAATATTAACACTAATATTAAAGCAATTACTACTGGGATATGAAATTGAGTCAAGAAAATAGCAGCTATAGCTCCAAGGAACCCTGCTACATATCCAACAGATAAATCTATGTGCCTGATGACAATTATAAGAGTCATACCTACCGCTAAAACTGCAATATAACCAGTAGCATCTATCAGATTGCTTAAATTTCTTGAAGACATGAATAGACCTTTGGTTGTTATTTCAAAAAAAATCATGATTACGAAAAGAGCTATATACATTCCATATTCTCGAATATTCTTTGTCAATAAAGTTTTAGCTTCTTGTAATAAATTCAAAAAAATCTCCTCCTATCTTAAAAATTATTGAGTGGCTAAAGACATTATTTTCTCTTGGGTAGCATCTTCCCTTTTTAATTCTCCCTTGAGCTTTCCTTCACCTATGACATAAATTCTATCGCTCATACCGAGAATTTCAGGAAGTTCCGATGATATCATTATGATGCTCATCCCTTTATCAACTAATTGGTTCATAAAATTATAAATCTCGTATTTTGCTCCAACATCGATTCCCCTGGTAGGCTCATCTAAAATCAATATATTGGAATTAGTAAAAAGCCATTTGCTTAAAGAGACTTTTTGTTGATTTCCTCCACTCAAACTTCCAACAATTTGTGCAATAGATGTCGCTTTTATATTCATAGATTTCTTATATTCATTTGCAACTTTAATTTCTTCATTTGGATTTATAATATGTCCTGATGAAATAGCTGCTAAATTTGCTATTGTGATGTTATTTTTAATGTCTTCTATTAAATTCAGTCCATTTCCTTTTCTATCTTCTGTTACATAAGCAATTCCAGCTTTAATTGCATCTTTAGGATGATGAAAAGTTTTCTTAACATTGTTTACTAATAGTGTCCCTTTTATTTTATACTTTCTTGGATTTCCAAAGATACTTTGAGCAAGCTCTGTTCTACCTGCTCCCATGAGACCTGCTATGCCAACGATTTCTCCTTTTCTAACATTCATATTAATATCTTTTACAATCATCTTTCCTTGTTTAGTATCAAAAGCTTCCCAATCCTTTACTTCTAAAGCTTTCTCTCCGAATTTTATGTTTTTTTTGGGCGGGTAAATGTTTTCTATTTCCCTTCCAACCATGTTCTTAATGATGAAAGATTCAGATATTTTATCTTTAGATTTATCTAAAGAGCAGATTGTTTGTCCATCTCTTAAAACTGTTAAAGTATCAGCAATTGCAATAACCTCTCTTAATTTATGGGATATCATTATAGAAGTAACCCCATGATTCTTTAAATCTCTGATGAGGTTTAGCAAATTTAAGCTATCGTCTTCATTAAGAGCAGCGGTAGGTTCATCTAAAACAAGAAGTTTAACATCTCTGCTCAAAGCCTTTGCTATTTCAATGAGCTGTTGCTTTCCTACTCCAAGATCCTTTATTTTAGTTTCCGGATTAACTTTTAAATTAACTCTTTCAAGCATTTTATTTGCTTTAACGATTGTTTCGTTCCAATTTACTGTATTACCACTTTTAATCTCATGTCCAATAAAAATATTCTCATAGACAGTAAGTTCCGGGAATAAAGATAATTCTTGATAAATAACCGATATGCCTATTTTTTCACTATCGCTTATATTATTAAATTTTTGAATAACTCCATCAAATACTATATCTCCTTGGTAATTGCCATATGGATAGACACCACTAAGTACTTTCATAAGAGTGGATTTCCCAGCACCATTTTCCCCAACTAAACAATGAATTTCACCTTTTTTAACTTTAAAATTGACATTATTTAAAGCTTTTACTCCTGAGAAATCCTTTGTTATATTTTTCATTTCCAAAAGATATTCACCCATAAATAGATCACTCTCCCTTCTTTAAATATATGCTCTTTTTAAAAAAATAGTGATAGTTTATACTATCACTATTTTTTAAAATAAAAGACTATTATAAACCTGTAAAATCTGTAGCTTGATAATATCCTGAATCGATAAGTGCAGCTTTTACATTGGATTTATCAACAGCAATTACTGTAGTTTGCTTTGCTGGAACTTGAATTTTACCATTATCATATTTAGCTGTAGTATCAGGAGTTTTTCCTTGTAAAACTGATTCTGCCATAGTGATTGTGTCTTTAACAAGTTCACGAACATCTTTGAAAACTGTCATATTTTGCTTTCCATCGATGATATATTGTACAGAAGCTTTTTCAGCATCCTGCCCGGTAATAACATAAGATTTAACAGCTGGATCTGCAGCAAAGGTATCAGCTATAGAACGAGCAGTTCCATCATTAGGAGCAAGAATTAAAACATCGCCTTTTGCGTCGTCACCAACAGCAGTTAAGTTTGAAGTAGCTATATTTTTAGCAGCGTTAAAGTCCCAGTTAGTAGTTATTTGAGAAATTATCTTTGATTGTTCATCACGGGTTAAATCTGCTTTATCTTTTAATCCAACAGCTTCGCTTGAATTTTCAACTACGAAAGTTCCATCTGCAATCTTTGGTTGAAGTACAGACCAAGCACCTTGGAAGAATAAAAATGCGTTATTATCAGATGAAGCACCTGCATATAAATATAAAGGTTGCCCTTTAGTACCTGTAGCATGATCTACTAGATATTGTGCTTGAGTTTTACCAACTGTAACACTATCAAATGTAACATAATAGTCAACAGCTGAAGTATTTGTAATAAGTCTATCATAAGAAATAACAATTATACCTGCAGCTTTAGCTTCTTCAACGGCAGCAGCAGCAGCAGTAGCATCTTGAGGGCATATTATCAAAACCTTAACACCTTGAGATATCAACGATTCAACATTTGTTTTTTCTGTAGCTGAAGAACCTTGAGAAAATAAAACTTGTGATTTATATGGTGTACTCTTTAAAGCATCTCCAAATCTAGTTTCGTCTTGTATCCATCTTGGCTCATCTTTAGTTGGCAAAACGATTCCGATATCAACTTTTCCACTTGGTGCAGCTGTAGTTTGAGGTGCAGCTGTTGTTTCAGGAGCTGCTGTAGTTTGAGGTGCTGCTGTAGTTTGAGGTGCAGCCGTAGTCTGAGGTGCTGCAGTTGTAGTTGTTGTATTACTACTAGTTGGACCTCCACAAGACGCTAATGACAATAGCAAAGCAAAAGACAATACGACTGAAAAGATTTTTTTCATTAATTTCACTCCTATTTTAATAAAATTATTAATTTGGTTATTTTTGACATTTATATAGAATAGCATGTCCAATACAAGTATGTAAAAAATAAAATGTGGATGTAATTTAAGATTAATACTTTGTACATAAATTGTCAAGGACTTTCTGGAATAAGAAAAATATTTCATCCTTATTAAATTATAATGCTCTATTCTTTTTCTTTGACAATACATCAAAAGCTACGGCAGCAAGAAGAACTAAACCTTTTATTATCCTCTGGTCGTTTGAATCTGCTCCCATGATCGACATACCATTATTCAATACTCCCATAAATATAGCTCCAATTACTGTACCACCAACTGTTCCTATACCACCATATGCAGAAGCTCCACCTATAAAGCAAGCGCCTATAGCATCAAGTTCATAGTTTGTTCCTGCTGTTGGAGCTGCTGAGTTAAATCTTGCAACGCATACAAGAGCTGCAATAGCACACAAAAATCCCATATTCACATAAGATAAGAATAAGACCCTATTTGTGTTAATTCCACTAAGCCTTGCAGCTTTTTCATTTCCACCCATTGCATATAGATAACGTCCAGGTACAGTTTTAGTAGTATAATAAGTGTAAACTCCTGCTATTACTGCAAGTATTATTAAAATTACTGGTATTCCTTTATAATTAGCGAGGTTAATGGATGCGGCAACTATAAATGCAATTATCAAAGCAGATTTAACAACCATGCTGATGAATGATTCCGTTTTATATCCTTTCTTTACTTTCGAGTTCCTGTTTATTATCTGAATGAAGATGTATATTAAGCTTAAAAGCACACCAATCAATATAGAAGTTACATTTAATTTTGAATTAGAAAAATTTGGAATAAAATTGTTAAACAGCGACAAATAATTAGTTGGAAAAGGTGAAATTGTAAGTCCATTTAGTACTTTTAGTGCCACACCACGCCACAATAGCATTCCAGATAAAGTAACAATAAAAGCTGGTATCCGGATATATGCAATCCAATATCCATGCCAAGCCCCTATTATTATTCCGGCAATTATGCATATGATCATGGAAAGAAAAATATTTGCTTTATAAGTTACGATGAATTGTCCTGCAATAGCTCCTAATAGGCACACTACAGAACCTACAGAAAGGTCGATGTTTCCTCCTGTGAGTATGCACATGAGCATACCTATTGCTAAAATAACAACATAACCATTTTGTGAAAGCAGGTTAGTTACATTTTGTGGTACAAGCAATTTCCCTTTTGTTAAAAATTCAAATAAAATAGTTGCTACAATAAGTGCGAATAACATTGAATTTTTCTTTAGGATATCAAGGCCAGTATCCATAAAAGTATTTCTATCTAGAGCTTTGTTTGTATTAATCATCCTTTACACTCCTTTTGATGAACTTGATTGAAGTATTTTTGCCATTATTGACTCTTGACTTGCTTCAGATTTACTCATTTCTCCTACGATTTGCCCTTCATTCATTACATATATCCTGTCGCACATACCTAAGATTTCAGGAAGTTCTGACGAGATCATTATAATGCTTTTTCCTTCTTTAACAAGATCATTTATTATACAATATATTTCATATTTTGCCCCAACATCAATTCCTCTAGTTGGCTCATCTAAAATCATGATTTCTGGCTCTGCAAACATCCATTTACCGAGGAGCACTTTTTGCTGATTTCCCCCTGAAAGATTTCCAATATTTTGATCCACAGAAGAGCATTTTGTCTTTAATTTTTCTACGTATTCATTTGCCACATCGACTTCTTTATCTTTATCGATTACACCATGATTACTTACTTTATCCAAAGAAGCTAGGGTAGTATTAGTTTTAATTGGATTTGTAAGTATAAGTCCATTTCCTTTCCTATCTTCCGTTATATAGGCAAGCTTATTTTTAATTGCATCGTGAGAATTTTTAAGGCTAACCTTTTTACCATTTATTTTTATTTCACCGCTTATATTTGTTCCATAGCTTTTTCCAAATATGCTCATAGCAAGCTCAGTCCGACCAGCTCCAATAAGACCGGATATTCCAACAACTTCACCTCTTCTAACATTAATAGAAACATCATCAACGACTTTTTTCTCAGTATAAATTGGATGATAGACATTCCAATTGGAAACTTCTAGGCTGATATCTCCAATTTTAACATCATTTCGCTTAGGAAATCGGTGCTTAAGTTCACGCCCGACCATCCCTTTAATTATCCGTTCCTCAGTAATTGTATCTACATTTTTGTCTAAGGTTTCTATAGTAGCACCATCCCTTATAACCGTGATTTTATCAGCCACATAGGAGACATCGCTTAATTTATGGGATATCAATATAGAAGTTAGCCCATCTTTTTTAAATTGGAGAAGAAGATCAAGTAGCTTTTTTGAATCAGTTTCGTTTAGTGCAGCAGTGGGTTCATCTAAAATTAAAAGCTTTACATTTTTTGAGAGAGCTTTTGCAATTTCAACCAGCTGTTGCTTTCCAACGCCTAAATCTTTTATAAGTGTTCGAGAAGATTCGCGCAAGCCAACAGTATTTAAAAGATCATCTGCTTTTGCATAAGTTTCGTTCCAATTTATAGAAAGAGTACTACCTCTTTCATTTCCCATATACATGTTTTCCCCGATTGATAAATAAGGTACCAGTGCAAGTTCTTGGTGTATTATAACTATTCCCTTGCGTTCACTATCCTTAATCTCTTTAAATATGCATTCGGAGCCTTCATAGATTATTTTGCCAGTATAAGTTCCATAAGGATAGATTCCGCTTAAGATATTCATAAGTGTAGATTTACCTGCTCCATTTTCTCCAACAATACCATGTATTTCACCTTTTTCAACTTTAAGGTTTACGTCATCCAAAGCTTTAACCCCTGGAAATAATTTGGTTATATTTTGCATTTCTAAAATAATTTCGCTCAAACCCTTAACCCCCCACAATTTAATAAAAGGCGGGCATAAAAGTCCGCCTAATGATTAACTTATTTTTTTATTTTAATTGATCTGCAGTATAATATCCTGAATCAATTAATAATGATTGATAGTTGTTTATATCTGCAAATACTGGTACACACAAGTATGAAGGTATTATTCCTGTTCCATTATCATAAGTCTTTGTATCATTTACAGGAACTGTAGTACCATTTACAATAGCAGTAACCATATCAACAACTTGTTTAGCAAGAGTTCTTGTATCTTTGAATATAGACATAGATTGAAGTCCTGCTATCATATTCTTAACTGAAGTTATATCACAATCTTGACCTGTTAGGATTGGGAAATTATCCTTAGTATATCCAGATCCAACTAATGCATTAGTTATACCATTTGCAACTGAGTCGTTTGATGAAAGGACTGCATCCAATTTAGTTCCTGTTGTATAATATGCTGATATTAAGTTTTCCATACGTGATTGTGAATTTTCTGTTGACCAAGCTTGAGTTGCACATTGGTCAAATGTTGTTTGACCTGAAGGAACTACTAATTTTCCACTATCTATATATGGCTTTAGTACATCCATAGCTCCATTAAAGAAGAAATGAGCATTATTATCTCCTGGGTCACCTGTGAAGAGTTCAATATTGAATGGACCTGCAGCTGTATCTAATTTGAGAGTATCTCTGATATATTGCCCTTGGATTGTCCCTACCATGTAATTATCGAATGTAGCGTAATAAGAAACTGCGTCAGAGTTCATAATAAGTCTATCATAAGCTATTACAGGTATATTTTGTGCCTTAGCTGTTGCTAACGCTGTAGTAAGTGAATCAGCCTGGATTGCAGCTATAACTAGAACTTTGCATCCACCAGTGATCATATTTTCTATTTGTGATACCTGAGTTGCAGGATCATTATTTGCATATTGTAAATCTACTTGGTATCCTGCTGCTTCGAATTGTTGCTGCATGTTTGCACCATCTTGATTCCATCTTTGTAAATCCTTTGTTGGCATTGCAATACCAACTTTAACATTAGTTGCTGGAGCTGCCGTGGTATTAGGTGCAGCTGTTGTCTGAGGAGCTGCTGTTGTCTGTGGTGCAGCTGTAGTTTGTGGTGCTGCTGTTGTAGTAGTAGTACTACCAGTATTACCTCCACAAGACGCTAATGACAATAGCAATGCAAAAGACAATACAATTGAAAAGATTTTTTTCATTAATTTCACTCCTATTTTGTTTAAATTATTAATTTTGTTTTTTTGACATTTGCATAAAATGGCATGTCCAATAACAGTATGTAAAAAATAAAATGTGGATGTAATTTAAGATTAATACTTTGTACATAAATTGTCAAGAACTTTCTGGAATAAGGAAAAAATTTTATTCTTTAAGTACAATATAATTAACATTAAGAAAAATATATGATACAATAAGTTTAAAATGTTATAGGAGGAGGTATAAGAAATGGATAAAAAATTGATCATCACTAACAATATACGGAAACTTCGATTTTTTGCAGACGAAATGACTCAGCTTGAGCTTGCTGAAAAGGCAGGAGCATCTAGGCAAACTATCATTGCTTTAGAAGCCGGTAAATATACTCCATCTTTAGAGCTTGCGTTTAGAATTGCAGATGTCTTTGGTGTATCTATTGGAGAGGTATTTGAATGTAAACATGAAGTTAAATAATTGCAGCTTGCGCCACAATTATTTAGCTTTGATTATTCTCTTTGATCTTCTTTGGTTTTTTGTTGCTAAGTTCAATCCTTAAATCTTCGCCCAAAAACTTATGAAATTTAAATCCTCCTATTAGCCTGGAATAAATCCTCTCTTCATACTTTTCCAATAAATTTTCAAGTATCAAATTTGTTGAAATGAGCATCTTCTTATTATAGAGCATTTTTTTATTTAGCATGTTGAACAAATCCAAATACGTATAATCATTTGTAACCTCTATTCCAAAATCATCGATTATTAAAAGATCGCAATTATAGATCAGATCTTCTAAATTTCTATCCTGTTGCAATCGAAT
>WQUF01000271.1 GCA_009785875.1 Oscillospiraceae bacterium
ACTAATTTGTAAATTTATTTTTAAAAAAGGCTAACTTTATCAAGCCTTTGTATTTTTACCTTATTTTTCATAATTTGCATGTTTTTTACTGGTTAATTATGCTGTATTTGGGTCATATTTTAATATTTTGTACTTATTTCTTCATGACTTATGTCCTTATTGCAACTCTATTGCATAGTATCCCTGCCAACAACTTCGATATTTTTGTCATTTTTGGTATCCTTACTTCAATACTTTCCTTCAATCTTTCCACAAATCCTTTTATTTTCCCTACTTTTTCTACAAATACTTTCATTCCTGCGTCCTCTAACTCTGTTCCTGCAAACATTGTCCCTTTAAATAAACTTATTATATTGTGAGTTATGAACACTATCCACAGAAATCCATATATTCCGTAAAACTTCCTTGTCCTTAAATTTTTTATGTGATATACATTCTTTGCCATCTTGAAAAATGCCTCTATTGTTTGTCTTTCATTGTAAAAATGAAATAATTCTTCTGCACTTTTTTCTCCTTTTTTTATGTTTGTTATCAACATTGCATACTCATATTCCATTTTCTTTGTTAATACTTTCACTATTATATGCCTTAACCTGCTTCCTTCATCTTCTATTTCATATACCCATGCCTTATATCCTACTTCTGTCCATTCCTCAAATTCTATTGTCCTTCCTATCTTTCCTGCTTCTATTGGGCTATATGCCTTCGTCAAAAACTTTAATCCCTTTATTTTTTCCATCATTTCTATTATTTTCGCTGTCCCAAATCCGCTATCCGTTCGTATTGTTAATTGTCCCTTCTCTATTTTTTTCTCATACTTCTTTACTGTTGCTTTTAGTAATTCTTCTTGATGCTTTGTACAGTGCGTATTCCCTGTATCTAGTTTCATTCCTACTGTCTCTCTTATTTCTTTACCTCCTTCATACGCTGCTAGCATTTGATATCCTTTTTTCCCCTTGTCCTGCTTCGAAAAATATCCTTTCTCCGCTAATTCAAAGCTCTGTCCATTTGCTATTAATCCTGTCTGATCAAAATCTACTACTGATTCTTCCTCTGTCTCCAATGTCTTACTATTTTCCATAAATAGTTTATCGTGTATTTCCTCTAATTGCTTTATGCTTCCTTCATCAAACCTCCTTAGCACCTCATTTATCTGCGATTGATCTGGGCATCTATCCATATCAAACATATCTAATGCCAATTTCTCTCCCCTTAGTTCGTCATTTATTGCACTTGTTGTCTCACATCCTATCGCTATCGACATTATTATCACCATTAGTTTTTGATTTACTGTAAAGTTTACTGTTTTCATTTTTAATTTGAATCCTTCAAATAAATCAAATAATCCTAGCTTTTTCCCAAATTCTATTAACGATACTAACCACACTGATGCATTTTCATCTTTACATCCTGCTTCTTTAAATGTTATAGTATTTGTATTATTCATGGGTAGGGTAATCACTTCCTTTTGTTTTTTTAAGTACATTGTACATTATTGAAGTGGATTATCCTATATATTTTTGCTTTTTTTATTATTAAATTCTTCCTATAGATTAAATTTTTTTTGCATTATCCCATTTATATACTATTATTGTATTTATAGGCTATTTTTACTTTTATATCTTTTATTTTTATTTTTTACCTGTTTTTATTTGACTTTTCTTTTTGTACTAAATCTAGGTAATTAATATCTATTATATATTAATATTTAGAGTACTTTTATGCTCGCTCATCACAAGTAACTGATTTTCAACACAGAAAGCCAAATCGTTATAGTGAGATAGAAGCGAGTCAGAACTTAATGTGCATATCTTTAGTGCAGCATTTTCAGGATAATTTGTACCTACAATAGCATTGCATAGCTCTATTGCTTTCTTTTCATTGTTAAACAACGTTCTGAATGCTGTATCAGCGTACTTCTTAGATGATTTTTGTATTGTATCTAAATCGGTTTTCTTAGTTTTTTTCTCCACTTTAAACTCCTATTTTTAAACAAATGTTAACTAAAACTATAGATTTTCAGTATTAAGAAAGAGATGCAAATTTCTAAGATTTATAATTTAATTGTGTTTTTATTTTAATAACTTCTTCTTCAGGTAGTTCTGTACCCTCCATTACTTGGTCTACAGTTAACCCCATTTTCAAAAATTTCTCCGCTATTTCCTTTTCTCTCTTTTTTTTGCCTTCTTGTATTCCTTCCTTTTTCCCTTCTCTTCTTCCTTTCTTGCGTTCGTCATCAAAGGCTCTGTCCAAATTATATTGTAACATCTCATCACCTCCCTTTCTAATGCTTTCACGTATCTTTTCTCTATCTTTTATAGGGAGGCGTGGTATCATTATATGCTCAAGCCATCTCAAAAGCTCCACCTGTTCATCCTTTTCCATTTCATGCATGCGACCTAAAACTATTATTATTGAACGAATCATTTCTTTTATTTCATTCTTTTGGTCTAATGCGAATATGTTGTCTAGTATTGTGTTTGTTGATAGTATGAATTCTTTATTACTTCGGTTTAAATCTAACAGCAAATATTCAAAATCTATCACATTTTTGCCAAATAATTCATAACCATTCAAATACTCTTTAAAACTTCTTGCTACTGACCATCTTTCTACACCGTTATATAATATAATCGGGGTCACAACTGGCAATTTGAAATTCTTTGACTGACGCTCATTCTTATCTGTATTATCAAATATGCGCCTGTACAATTCCGAAATATACTGGTGTAGCCTATAAAGTATTGTAAAATCAACTTTTGACTGAAGTTCCAGTAAGACATAGAAGATAATTTCTATTCCTTTCATCTTCAAACGATATATTATGTCCGATTCCTTATCTTTGTAATCTTTTAAAATAAATGTGTTATTCATCAGTACCAGATCATCTTCATTAATTTCATTGACCCATTCAGCGCCAATGTACTTACTTAGGAAATGCATAAAGCTTTTTTTCTTAGAAAATAAGCTCTTATAACCAAGATCATGTTCATCTTTTGGTGGCGTATTAATATCTATGAGTATCATCTCCTTTAATGGGCTTTCTTTATAATATAATTATCACATTTAGATTATAATATTAACATATATGCAGATTTGATACAATATTATCGGAATCATTAAACAAATTGATATATGGGTAAATCAGGTAAGTATCGGATAAAACTTATGCTTTTCTATATGAACATTTTTTGGAGTAGGGATTTTTTTAGGGTGCGATAAGTTTCTAGATTGCGTTGGTGGAGAGTGATTAGGCTATCAAGTTGTTTAAGAAAGATGCCTATTTTAATTTGTTCCTTTACATTTGGAATTGATAATTTTGTTTCTCGAATTGTTTTTAATCCTAAGTTTTTTATGGTTGTTCCAGTTAAACTACTTAGAAAATAATATCTTATTTCGGGATTTTGCAGATAATAGTATATAAATTCTTTATCAAACTCTTTAACTTCAATATATGCTATACTTTTACCCAACATTAGCCTTTCGTTTTTATACCTAGCAAGATTGCCAATGGTTCCATTAATAGAAATTAGAATAGTGTTTTTATTAAGTTCTTTATCATCTTTAGATTGTTTATCTTCTGTTACATATTTTGTATCTTTAGTAGTAACAACTTCTCCATAGATCAGGTTATTACCATTGATAAATGCTACTTCTCCAATATCATTATAACTAGGAGTCCCATGAAGTCCATCCCCTATTTTCTTTGTCCCATCCGATAACTTCTTCTCTTCCCAAACTCCAGTAAACCCATCAAATCTAACCTCAGGAACATCCTCTCCTTTTTTAGGGAACATTTTTTGAAGCATTGATTTTTTTAGCTTTTGAATATTTTCTAATTCTCGTTGATAAATGGTGATAATATTGTCAAGAATAAAAAAGAACAAGCCAATCTGTTGTTGTTCCAGCAATGAGGGCATCATAATTTCCTGATTTTTTACCAATTCAGAATTTAGATTCACCTGACTTCCGGGCTGACCATACTTCCCCCATTTTTCTCTAAACATCTCTAGCCATTGAAACATAAACTCTTGATTAAATTTCGGACTTAAAAAAATGAGGAATCCATCATGAACACCAGTTTTAACATAGTTAACAACAGGCTTTCCTACGGTAGCAGCAATACTTAACAATAAATGTGGTTCATAAAGAACACGTGTTTTATCTTGCCCTAATTTTGATATCTTCTGTTTAAGATAATGGATTCTTCCATTTTGCTCAGTTACATCAGAAATTCTAAGCCACCCAACATCTGAATTTGCATCAAACCATTTTGGATCTTGAATTGGTCTTGGGCTTGCTCCACGTACAATGTCAGAGACCTCCCCTAACTTCCTCTCTTCCCACTCCCCCCTGAACTCCTTAAACCTTATCTGTGGCACCATTTACACCCCGCCTTTCAACATCCGAATAAATCCCTTAAGCTCTTCGTCAGCATCTTCCGTTGTCCCAGTCAATTCTTCCAGCATCCCCAAAAATTCCTCTTTCACTTTAGACATCTCATCCTCATTCTCAGCCATATCCTTAGCTATCTCTTCCAAAGATATTGTCTCCTCTTCCTCAAACGTATCCACATACCTTGGTATATTCAAATTATAATCATTTTCTACAATCTCTTCAAAGCTCGCAACATGAGCAAACCTCGCCATATTTTCACGCTTAGCAAAGGCATCCAATATCTTTCGTATATGCTCATCTGTCAATATATTTTGATTTTTCCCCTTCTCAAAATTTTGGGATGCATCTATAAACAGCACATCCTTATCCATCCTATTCTTCCTCAACACGATGACTGTTGTTGGTATGCTTGTATTGAAGAATATATTTGCAGGAAGCCCTATAACCGTATCAATCGCTCCCATATCTAAAAGGGACTGCCTTATCCTTCCTTCAGCATTTCCTCTGAATAATACTCCATGAGGTAAGACTATCGCCATCGTTCCTGTATCTTTTAAGTGGTAATATCCATGCAACAAAAACGCAAAGTCCGCCTTTGATTTCGGAGCAAGTACACCAAAGCTTGAGAATCTCGGATCTTGCAAGAATCCTTTTTCAGCACTCCAATTAGCTGAATACGGAGGGTTCATTAAAACAGCATCGAAGTTTGTTGGCTCTTCTGTAGGCCAATCCTGATCCAACGTATCTGCATTGTGCAAGTGTTGATTCTCAATGGATACTCCGTGCAATATCATGTTCATACGTGCTAAATTATATGTCGACGTATTGAGCTCTTGACCGTAATAGCTAACTGTCTTTGACTCGTTTGAATATTTTTTAGCGTTTAAGAGCAATGACCCTGATCCCATTGTAGCATCATACACAGTAAATCCTTTTTTATCTTCTTTCCCATGTATTACAATTTGTGTCATGAGTTTCGCTACAGGTTGAGGTGTATAAAATTCCCCTGCTTTTTTACCTGAATCTGAAGCAAATTGACCTATTAAGTATTCGTAAGCATCTCCCAGCATTTCTCCTGCATGACCAGCTATATCCAGTTTAGAAAGCTCTTTCATCACATCGCTGATAGTCTGATTTTGCTTTTGAGGGGTAGCTCCTAACTTTTTTGAATATAAATCCACATCCTCAAACATGTTTTCATATATCTCGCTTGAAACTTCTATATCTTTAAAGGCTTGCGCCAGATATTCCAATTGGAAGGTTCCGCTATTTACAGCTTCCACTAATTTAGTAAATGTAAGCTTTGGTTCTATAAAATACGAAAATTCATCCTTAATATTATCTACTAAATCATCGTGCTCTTCTCCATTATATGCATCTTCATATAACTTTTGTGCTTGATCTAAGTTGTCTGTTGCTTTTTCCAATTCACCTGCTGCATAGTATAACATTTTGTCAGATAAATATTTATAGAATACTAATCCCAATAAGTAACTCTTATACTCGTTAGCATCCATTTTTGAGCGCAAGATATCTGCTGAATTCCAAAGTGCTTGATATAAGCTTTGTGTTTTATTTCCTATGTTCTCTGGCATCTTATCCTCCAAAATTTCTAATTTTTAGTATCCTCGTTTTCTTCCTCATCGTAATCGTCATATTCTTCTTGCTCTTCTAGAGGAAATATTTTATTTAAATCTATTTCCAGATCTTCAAACATTGTAGGCTTTATTATCGCTTTATAATTCGCTTTTTGCTCTTCAGTCAAATCATTAAGCTTTGTTTTACTTAGTAACACTACAACGTTTTTCAAATCATATCTGCCATCGACTAATACATATTGTTCAATAGATTTTAATTCAGGTTCAACTACCCAATATTCTTTAACTCCAGCTCTCTCATATAATTTATATTTATCCATCCTATCTAATTCACGTGTACCATCAGACATAACTTCAACAATCAATTCAGGATTTCCCCTATAGCCTGCTTTGAATCCCTTAGATACCTCGTATAATACAGATACACCACATAATATGGCCACATCAGGTAATACAAAATTTTTTTTACTTTTGCTATCTAGAAAAACTCTTAAATCTGATGTATACGCTTTACAATTTTTCTTATTATCATCAAAGTAGCGATTAAAGCTATATCCTATATTCGTTATAACATCTATATGTAAAAGAGTACCTCCACCCATATAATATATTTTACCGTCAATTATTTCCTTGATCTCTTTTGTATGGTCATCATATTCATAGTTTCTAAATTCACTCATTTTCAAACCGGCAAACTCTGGCTCTAGAGCATCCCATTCGGAACAGATTTCAGGATCTTTTAATTGTTCTTCTAAAAACTCATGCCATTCATTCATTTTTTGTTCTCCTTCCTGCTCATATACTCGGTTCTGTATCAGTGTCTTTCAAACAACTTATCGTCCTCTCTACAACTTATTCCATAAAATTATTATATATATAGTACTTTATATAATCAACATTCTCTATGTTATATTATATGTTTTTAAATCTAAATTGTTCTTTTATCAACAGAACAGTTGAGTCTAAATTCTACTCTTTTTTGAAACTCTACTTTTAAAAATGTTACTAAAAATAAAATATTTCATTCTAAAAATTTCCTGATATTTTTAGCATTTTTTTATGTACTCGCCAATAAAACCTAAATTTCGCCGAACTAATTCTACCTTAGGTGTCTCCCATGTCTCCATAACGAAATCCAATGAAAATCATCTAAAAATAACGTCGAAACAGGGGTATAGATTTATATTAAATTGTGAATGATCACGCTCTGATGATTTCCATATAATCGCTAGTAGCAGCCTTTTTAACTAACGCTTCATCAATTATGCCTTTTGATACATAGTGCTTCATATCGCTTTCGTTTAAGGTCACATTGATAGTTTTTTTAATATATTTTCTATCCTTTACCCTTGAAAATGGAGCTAATTCCTCTTTTTTAAAGCCTATCACAAGATTTAAAAATTTTCTTAAGCGATCTTTTGCCAATTCTACTTTAACAGTTGTTGTATTTGGTACTATTCTATCCATAACTTCGAGCTTATCGTCTAATTGTCCTTGAGTCGTCTTTGCTAAATCTATATCTTTAGCTAAAATCTTTACCTTAAAACTATCATTTAAATTTTCTAACTTAGAATGTTCAAGAATATAGAGTTGATCTTCTCCATTAAATTTTGCTAATTCCTTTGCAGAATTTAAATTTAATTCCTTCTTGGAAACCAAAGTCATAGCTTCAGGACAAAGCTTTTTTAATGTCAAATAATTATTGATTGTAGCCCTCGAAAGTCCAAATTCATCGGCAACAGCTTGAGCCACATTGATCTCATTTTTATAGCTTTTGCTCCTCTTTAATAATTCCGCTCTCTCAAATATCGCCTTCATATAAGTATCTCGACTCATATTCCTGTAAGATAAATTAGCATCTATTATTAAGGAGCGAACAAAATATTCATCTATTTTTCCTTCAACCACAAAGCAAGGTGCAAATTTAAATCGCACATTTTTTGTATTTTTAAAGAGATCCTTCAATGCATTGAGTCTGGATAGACCGCTAATAACTATATATTCTCTATTGTCCATTTTATTTACGATAAGTGGTGTAAATAGACCAATATTTTGAATCGATGCCATTAAATCAAGATGCTGCAACGTATTAGGTCTCTCAAAATAATTCCAGTCCCTTTCGTCTTGCTTTAAAATCTCAATATCTAAATATTGAAAATTCTTAAATAAATCTATCCCTTCTGAAAAGTTCCTTTCACGGAGTTTCTGTACCTTTATTTCATGCTCCCTCTCACTTTCCAAATCTTCTTGTAGAATATGCTCTTCAACAATTCTTTTCTTTCTATTTTTAAGAGGAGCATTTGGCATCAAATCATCCCCTACTGATACATCGATTTTTTCACTTAAATAATCAAAATAATTCATGACTTATCTCCTATACTTTTATTTATTTTATATTATGTTGGACTAATGAATTTTGATACAAATTATTTTGATAAAACTTTAATTTTAGTCATTAAAATTAACACAAATGAACTATTAAAAGAATACAATATAGTGTACACTTAGATATTATAAGATTTATTTACCATCATATAAAATTTATTATAAATATGTTAAAATATTTTTTTAAAAGGCATTTTATAAGGTAATAATATATATATTATGAAAAGACTGCGATATAATATTATATTCATTGTTCTATCTGAGGTGACCTATGTATAAAGCGTTTTTAAAAAGATGTGTAGACATTATATGTTCATCAGTATTTTTAATCATTTCCTCTCCAATCATGCTAATAGTTTTATTATTAATTAAATTAGATGGTAAAGGTTCAGTTTTTTTTATTCAAACCAGAGTTGGAAAAAATGCAAAACCATTTAAAATATATAAATTCAGGACTATGCTCATATCGACTCCGAATATGCCAACTTCGCTTTTAGAAAATTCAGATAAATACATAACTAAAATCGGGAAAATATTGAGAAAAACGAGCATAGATGAATTTCCCCAAGTCTTTAACGTTCTTAAAGGTGATATGTCCTTTGTAGGACCAAGGCCAGTTATCGAATCAGAAAAAGAATTAATAGAAAAGCGCATAGAATCTGGTGTATATTCCCTTCTTCCAGGCTTAACAGGTCTTGCACAAATAAACGGAAGGGATAAAGTTTCTGTAATTGAAAAAGTCAAATATGATAAAGAATATCTAGATAATATTTCTCCATGGCTGGATATTAAAATCATGTTTAGCACTATTTTTAAACTATTTCAAACAGAAGATAAGTTAGAAGAAAAAGATCAAGATGAAAATTGCGAAAAAAAACCTAAAATATCTTAAAATAATAGGAGGTATTTAATGAAAGGCATCATTTTAGCAGGTGGATCGGGCACAAGGCTCTATCCTCTTACAATTGTAATAAGCAAACAATTATTACCTGTCTACGATAAACCCATGATATATTATCCTCTGTCTACTTTAATGCTCGCTGGAATCAGAGATATACTGATAATATCCACACCTAATGACATACCGAACTTTCAAAAGCTTTTAGGAAGTGGAGAAGAATTCGGCATTAATCTCTCTTATAAAATACAGCCTTCTCCAAATGGTCTTGCTGAGGCTTTCATTTTGGGAGAAGAATTTATAGGCAAAGATAATTGCGCAATGATATTGGGAGACAATATCTTCTATGGAAACGGATTTGGAAATATACTAAGAGATGTTTCTGCAAAAAAATATGGAGCAACAATATTCGGATACTATGTTGAAGACCCTCAGCGTTTTGGTGTGGTAGAATTTGATGGAAATAGAAAAGTATTATCCATCGAAGAAAAACCAAAATTCCCAAAATCAAATTATGCAATAACAGGCTTATACTTTTACGATAATAATGTAATAGAGTACGCAAAATCGCTAAAACCTAGCTTAAGGGGAGAACTTGAGATAACAGATTTAAACAGCATTTACTTAAAAGAAAATGCATTAGATGTTAAATTGTTAGGCAGAGGTTACGCATGGCTGGATACTGGAACTATGGATTCTCTGCTGGATGCTTCAGATTTCATTAAAACTATTGAGGAAAGGCAAGGTCTAAAGATATCGGCTCCAGAAGAAATATCCTATAGAAAAGGCTGGATCTCATCAGATAAACTCATGGAAGTTGCTAATAAGTATGGTAAATCTCCATATGGCATTCACTTAAGAAAAGTTGCTGAAGGCAGGATTTATTATTAAGCGAGGTGTTAAATTGATTATTGTTAAAACATTTATTAAAGATTTATTGGTTTTCGAACCTAAAGTATTTGAAGATGATAGGGGATGGTTTATGGAAACTTACTCTTTTAATTGTTTAAAAGAGTATGGAATAAATATCTCTTTTGTTCAAGATAACCATTCTTTTTCCAGAGACAAAGGCATTTTAAGAGGGCTTCATTTTCAAAAAAATCCCTTTTCTCAGACGAAATTATTCAGATGCATAAGAGGAATGGTTCAAGATGTAGCTGTTGATCTTAGAAAAGGATCTCCTACTTATAAAAAATGGTTTTCAGTAGAGCTTTCATCTGATAACAAAAAACAATTGTTCATCCCAAAAGGTTTTGCTCATGGCTTTTTAACTCTGTCAAACGATGTTGAAGTAGAATATAAAGTGGATGAATTTTACAATAAAGAAAGTGAAAGAAGCATAAGATTCGATGACGATGAACTAAAAATAGAATGGGCTGTAAAAAATCCTATTTTGTCAATGAAAGATAAAAAAGCACCTTTTTTAAGGGATTCAGATATAGAGTTTACTTTATAAAAATAGAGGTGAAAAAATGAAGATTTTAGTCACAGGTGGCGCAGGCTTTATCGGCGCAAATTTCATATATTACTTATTAGATAAATATCCTGATTATGAAATTGTAGTCTTAGATAACTTAACATATGCCGGGAATTACGATACCTTAAAGGATGCTTTAAAATCCCCTAACTTTAAATTCTTTAAAGGTGATATTTCAGATAGAGTTTATATTTACGATCTCTTTGAATACGAGAAATTCGATATAGTGGTTAATTTTGCTGCTGAATCTCATGTTGATAGATCTATAAAAAACCCTGAAATATTTATAAAGACCAATGTTTTAGGCACAAATGTGCTATTAGATGCTAGCTTAAAATATTCTATAAAAAGATATCATCAAGTTTCCACAGACGAGGTTTATGGTGATCTCCCAATAGACAGAAAAGATTTATTTTTTACAGAAGAAACTCCAATCCACGCATCGTCGCCATATTCAGCTTCAAAAGCATCCTCAGACCTTTTAACATATGCTTACTTTAGAACATATAATTTACCCATAACTATTTCAAGATGCTCAAATAATTATGGACGTTATCAATTCCCTGAAAAGTTCATACCTCTTATGATAACGAGAGCTTTAAACGATGAATCCATACCTGTCTATGGAAAAGGTGAAAATATAAGAGACTGGTTATATGTAGAAGATCATTGCAGTGCTATCGATGCTAT
>WQUF01000272.1 GCA_009785875.1 Oscillospiraceae bacterium
GTGTCCCTAGTCTTCACCTATGCTTCGAAACTATCTGTTACCAAATAGCTTGCAGGAGTATTAGTCGAAGTCGGATACATAAGATATTTGGCTCTTATGCTGCTTCCAATCATATTAATTACCTTTAGGTTTATCTTTTCAGATTCCCTCCTAGGTTTGCAGCGGTGTCCCCCTACTACGGGAGTTTTATGCTGCAATTAAGGTCGCACTGTTTCTTCATCTCTCACTTCTTTTGCAAGTTCAACTGCGTCTTCAACCAGTTTTTGCCTATCATTGTTTTTGGCTAGTGGCGAGAGAATCAGTTTCATAATATCCTCTTCCGTTAGAGCCTCTTTATTTTCCACTTTCGCTTTTGTTTCCTCATACATTTTTTGACCATCAAATTTCGATAGAAATACTTGCCTAAAATTAAAATATATATCACCTAAGTCGAGAAAGCTTGGAGCACTTTCAACTTCACCAGTGTATATTATCACAAGCTTCAATCTGGGCAATTTTGATTTGCAGTATCTTTCAGCAATCCTGAATGCATAATTAGCAAACTTAATCAGATCTAAATAGCGAGGATCAGTTTCATATTCCGTGAGCAATAAGCTGTCGTCTACTAGCTCGTAAATATTATCGGCTCTTTTCTCATCGACCTTGACTTCAGGTAAGTTCGTTGGCAATATATTTTTCACAGGTGGTAAATCAAGACCATACATCTTTAGTGATGCGTTTTTATAAAGTTCGTTTAACCTCTTTAGTAAAATGTCTTTAGCCTGATGTGCTATTTCTTCTGCCACAATAAACCTCTCTTAATTATATTTTATCATCTTTTAACTAAAAGGTGAATGTTATAAAAATAATTTCTATTTTAATCATAATTATTGACTATTCTAAAAAGAAATATTCCTATTTATTGTACATAAAAAATAAGTTGAAATTAAGCTTTAGATTTTATTCCAACTTTTTGTATTTTACTCACCGTGTCCATTTTTCCTCACTGTGTCTATTTTGCCAGAATTTCGTAAAAAAGTCACCAAGCCAAATATGAATATAGCTATTAAACATACAGAAGTTATGAGTATCGCATATTCCTTAAGTCCATCATTGTATCCATTTCTCAAAAAAGGCACTCCCAGCAAAATGATAAAGTACCAAAACATGGGTACCAAATATTTAGAAATTATTTTACTCTTTGCATCATAAATCTCTTTCCAAACATATCCTGCAACCTGATATATGAAAAATAGCGAAGTGAAATATATAAAGGTTCCTATAACTGTGTGAAGCCTTTCAGGTGTTAGCCACTCATTATAAAAACTAAATCTATTAAAATAAATCGGTAGATAAATTGAAAAAACAATTCTAAAACCATTCACAAAGATGGTGAATATATATGAAAACACAACGCTTAATGCTATCCAGTAAAATTTCATCCTCATTTTTCTAGCAAGATGAACAAAAGAATAAATAAGAGTGACTATTGTGATGATCATAAATTCTACTCCGGAACAAGAAGATGCAATTATAAATCGAAATTGATCATTGATATATCCAATGCTTTCTTTATATTCGAAAGTAATCCCAGAAAGGACTCTGACCCACCAGGCTGTGGGAGTCAGAATCCATCTAAGATCATTGCAGGAGGAATTACTATAAAAATACTTAATTACAAAAGCGATGAGGAATCCTGAAAGATAAAAAACCCAATTATGTTTTAACAGCGATTTCATTTTGATAATCATCGTCTATAAAACCTCTTTTTAAGAAGCACGCTTATAAAAATCGTAAACATCATGATTAAAATAAGTATAATGCTGTCAGGTTCTGATCCATTGGTATATCCAACTGCTAGATTAGATACTCCAAGGGGTAGTGGCGATGGCTGATTCACATTAGTAGCAGCTTTATCTGTATTTCGAACCATGTCAAGTACTGCTACAAAGGACGTATATGGTGTCATCATGCTATATTTGAGCCCGATTGCAGTGACTTCTTGTTTGGAACCATCTACATCTTCATTTTCATTAAAACCATATTCAGTAAGATTTTCAACCTTAGCACGAGCCCATAGATAACTTATAGCCGTATTTGTTTCTTGAGGTTTATAATCTGAAACTGAAATATCCTGCGAATAGTCCCCACTCCCTGTTTTCCCTGATATATGTATTGTTCCATTAGGTTCGCCTCTATATTTTCCATAAACTACAATCGGTCTTTCTGCAAAAAGGGTTGGTATGCTTGTTGGCTCTACATCATAAGCATCAAAGCCGTCGTAAGTCACATTAATATTGGTTAAAACCGGTGCATTGATATATTTACAGAATTTATCGGAAGTGCTTTGGGCATCTGTACTATCTGTCACTATAAATGGTTCACCCAAGCCAGCTTTTGCAATACCTTCTATTAAATAGCGATTCACTGCCTCCCCAACTCCAAAGGCAAAAAAGTTTGTATTTGAAAGGTTTTTGTTTATGAGATTAAATGTCTCTTTTTCTGCATTTATATAGCCATCAGTTATGACCACAATGCTTCTTGACATATTTTCATCCATAGGGGTATGAATAGCTTCACTAAGACCTGCAGCAAGTTCAGTTCCGCCTCCTCCATCTTGCTTATCTATTATATCTATTGCACTTTTTATATTTTCTGCTGTTGCTGGTATAGATTTACTAGACATCTTCGTTGACCCACCTGCAAAAAATACGATGTTAAAAGTATCTGTTTCTTTAAGATCAGAGACTAAGTTTTTAATGAGTACTTTTGCAGTATCGAGTGGATATCCAAACATGGAACCGGATACATCCAAAACAAAAATATACTCTCGTGGAGGTATATCCTTTATGGCACTCCTTTCGGGTGGTTGTACCATTAACATGAAATAATTCTCTGTTTCGGAGGAATAAAGCATAAGACCACTGTTAATACCTTGCGAAGTAAGTTTATAATCAAGTATAAAATCCCTGTTTCCAGCATAATCTTCTGGGTCTTTTAGGGTAACCGCTGCTGTAGAATCACTGCTTTTAACGATATTGACATCATGCGACTTGCAGCTTAGTTCACTTATTGGTACACCAGCATTAAGGTTAACAGTTATATTGTATTTCCCTGGAGGTAAATTGCCTTCTTTTAAATAAGGAGTTGCTACCCATTGATCGCCTACAGAATCATTATCTGTATCTTTTGTGTTACTTACATAACGTGGTCCAACAACAGTTGGAAAAACAAACTCATAGGTGCCTTCAGTTGAAGTAATAAGCTCCGTGTAGTGCAATTCGATGTGAACAGTATCTCCAGGCATTATATTTGCAACATTCATTGTAAACACATTAGGTCTTTGCTCTTCAAGTAGCGAAGCACTCTTTCCTTCAGCCTTTGCTTGTTCAAATTCTTGTTTTGCTTCCTCTTTTTCCTTAATAACAGCAGTGATCTCATAATCTCCAATCTGCATTTTCATACCGTGAATAGTAACCTTTGTTGAAGCAGGAAAACAATATGTGGCATTAATAGGCTTGGTTCCTTCGTTGGCATAAGTTTGAGTAACGTAAGTATCAGCAATGACTCCATTGATATTTGTACTGACATCGGTTTCTTTTAAAGGAAAGCTATCAACTGATTTGTCATCACCATCCTCAATATAAAAATAAGGCGCAAGAGTTTTATCTTCATCAACCGTAGTAGCAGCACTCACTTCTTCACTGCGAAATACAATATAAAAAGAAGATGAGACTAAAATCAGCATCATTAAAAGTATAAATGGTAAGTTCTTTTTCCTTTTCATTCTATACACCCCTTTGAAATCTTTAGCTTTAAATTACTAAACTAAATCATCAAAAAAGTATCTAAAATGTATCGTAATTGTATAATGTGAATATTTTGACAAAAAAAGTGTCACCGTGACACCTCAAGAAGTGACATGGTGACATCTCAATATAAAAGTATCAAGTAAATTTTTTGAAACTGCAATTTTTGCTTAATTTAATTATAGAAGATTTATCAATTATATTTTAGATGGTTAGTTTGTGTATACAATATTGGTTAAGTGACAAACCATCTGTTTCAGCTTTTTGTATCAATTGTTTGTGTAGTAGCTTAGGTACAATGATTAAAATTCTTCCACTATATTCTTCTGAATCCATTTCATCATATTCTGGTTCGGGAATAGTTATTTGATCTTCCAGAGCAGCTTCTAACCAAGCTTTTTTTGCATCTTTTAACATTTCAAGTCCATTTTCTATGGTGTCACTACATAATGTTTAACACATGTTTTTTAATTCAAAATTTGTTTTTCAAATGTAGCCACCGTGTCTATTTTTACTCACCGTGTCCATTTCACAGTATTGAAATATAGAAAATCCAAGCGTAAAATAAAACTAATTTTATCTTTAAAGGAGAAGTTAATATGGCTGGCATCTTAGATGAAATAATGTACAACTTAGCTATTTTAGGATTGTCGAAAAATAAATATCGGTATAAAATAAATATGCGGGGTGGTAGTTTATGAAAATCACTGTGCAGGAGAGCGAGAAGTGCACAGAGATTGAGGTAAGTATATTGTGCAAAAGACGTGATAGAAAGGTTAATGAAATCATCGATTTTCTGCAGCGTAATTCCAATAGAATCAATGTACAAAATGAAAAGAAACAGACTTTTCTTTTACCTTATGAAAGAATTTTTTATATTGAAACCGTTGATAAAAAGGTTTTTATTTATGGGAAAGATGAAATATATGAATGCAACTATAAGCTTTATCAACTTGAAGAAATGTTGCCGGAATCGCATTTTTTTAGGATCTCAAAGTCTGTGATATTAAATGTACTCAATGTACAAAGTCTCGAACCTGAGGAGGGCAGACGCCTTAAAGTTACTCTAGAAAATGAAGAGAGATTAATAGTTTCCCGGCTGTATGTGAAAGATATTAAGTTGAAACTTGGTATAAAACAGGAGGTAGGGAAATGAAGAGTTATATCATTTTATTCATCAATATATTGACACGTTTCTTTACATATATAACATTTACTTACGCATTAATAGCAGTAGCGAGCCAGGATGCAGTACCAATAACTAAAATTCAAATAATTAAAATTTTTATAACCGGATGTATCTTAGGAATTATAACTGTTGTAAGAGCAGGCTTAGACAATAAAAAATGGATGCTTAGATTATCGTTTATTCAAAAAAGGTTGATTTTCGCCCCTCTATATTTAATCACATTGCTGCTATTTATTTATAATTATTTTAACCTCAAATCATTTAACTTTAAAACAATATTAGGATATTCAGCATTATTTTTTGCATTATTTGTAATTGTTACCATCATCGCAAATAAGAAATACAAAAAAGATAAACTTGATCTTACCAAATCCATAACCGAGTATAAAAATAAAATTGGAGGGAAATAAATATATGAAAAAACTGAGTCCAAAAGTGCCTATTGGTATGTTATTTATAATAATTGGCATGATATTTATGATCTTAAATGTTACTATCTTTCGTCCAATTAATTTTTGGCTCCTTGCTGCCGAATTTGTTTTCATAGTAATAGGAGTCTCAATTTTATTTAGAAGCCGTATAAAGGGCAAGGACGAGTAAATTAAATTGTTATGGCTATTTTTGAATCATTCTTGCAAAAATAGCCATAACAATCACAATTCTACTTAATTCAATGTAACATGGCAACTTTTTTTGTTTTGTGGGTTTATCTTGATTCAATTTCCGCTTGGTTTATTCGTTGATATTCTTCTTGAGATAACCGCCATCCGACAGCACCGGCATTTTCACTAGCTTGCCTCATATTCTTAGCACCAGGAATCGGGACTACGAGAGGATCGGTAGTCAGTAGCCAATTAACCGCAACCTGTGCGATAGTCTTTTCATGGATTTTCGCAACATCTTCCAGTACCGCAAAAAGAGGCTCCAGCTTTTGTTTATTAAGCGATCTTGGTCTTGTAAAAAGGCGTTTGAAAAATGATCCGTTTCCTTCCATTTCACCAAACCAGTCAATTCGGCTCAGTTGAGCGATGGTACGCTGAAAACGGGAAAGTGGCACTTGCCCTGACCTGTGCTTTCCGGTCAATACGCCTTGCGCTAAAGGACCAGTGGCAATAAGCGATACCTTTAATTCACGGCACGATTTCAAAACACCGTTTTCTT
This sequence comes from Oscillospiraceae bacterium, assembly GCA_009785875.1. Lineage (GTDB taxonomy): Bacteria > Bacillota > Clostridia > Clostridiales > Clostridiaceae > WQUF01. The sequence goes on from WQUF01000272.1 coordinate 6,139, forward strand.
CCGGGTTGCGCTGCAAGATGCTGTACCCGGATTGAATGGATGCAAGAGGTATTCCCTGATCGGCCAATCTCTTATGCGCCATTCGCAACATGGATTCACTAAAGTTAGATACGCCAACCGCCCGCGTTTTTCCGCTCTTGATTGCTTTGACAAAAATATCCATGTATTCATCCAGCAAGCGTTTTGAAGGAGGAAAGTGAAGCGTGAAGAGGTCTACCTGTTCAACACCTAATCGCTGAAGGCTTTTGTCCAGAGATTCAAGCATTTCGCAAGGCTTACGAGGTTTTATAGAAGGCTCAAACATATTTGGCGGCGCATATTTTGTTGAGATGACGATGGGTCGTCCATCTTTGCGGAAACATTTTCCCAACAAGCACTCTGATTCACCCCCACCGTAACCCGGTGCGGTATCGAAAAAATTCAGACCATTATCCAGACTGGTGCGATAAGCCTGATAAATATCTTCCTCGGAGTGCGTCGTTCCATATCCTAAGTGTCTTTCTCCCCAACTGGCTAAGCCTACGCCGATTTCTGGAATCATTACCTCCGAATTGCCTAACTTTTTTAGTTCATGGTTAGTCATAGATAAGTTCTCCTTTATTCTTCATAAAATTCTCGGCGTGTTTCAAAAAAGATCATATTTAGTTGACACATTTCTTTTTAAAATAACCATAAAATCCAGTTAAATCAATGTTTCTAAATAAGACCATAAAATTTAGAGGTCAACTAAATATGAAACACTCCAAATTCTCACGGTGACACTTCAAGTTAAAAATCTTAAAATTTAATTTGTTACCTCTTCTACCATCCTATATCCTACCCCAACTTCGGTTAAAATGTATTTAGGCTCTCCTGGGTTTTCCTCGATTTTTCTCCTAATGTTTGCCATATTAACCCTGAGGGTCTGATTTTCATTAGTATAAGGTCCCCAAATTTCTTTTATTAAAAAATCATATGTTAAAACTTTTCCAGCATTTTGTGAAAGGAGCATTAAAATTTTATATTCTATCTTTGTAAAATGAATTTCCCTATCGTTTAGGTACACAATCCTCTTCTCATAATCGATCCTTAAATTGCCCATTTTAAATTCTTTCATAAAATTATTCTTAACAAAATCTTTTTTGCTATGTCTGATTGCAGTCCTTATCCTAGCTAATAATTCTTGCGTTCCAAAGGGTTTTGTAATATAATCATCTGCGCCTAAATCCAATGCAAATACCTTATCCCTCTCAAAAGTCCTCGCAGAAACAACTACTATAGGAATATTTGACCATGTCCTGATTGATTTTAAAACATCAAGTCCATCCATATCGGTAAGTCCCAAATCTAATATGATTAAGTCTGGGACATACGAGGTCACCATGGATAGAGCTTCATGTCCTGTAGATGCTTGTATTATATTATAATCATTGGATGTCAATACTGTAGATATAAAATTTCTAATCCCTTTCTCATCTTCAACAACAAGTATAAGTGAATTCATTTTTTCACTCCTTTAGTGGCAGGGTAAATCCAAAAGTCGCACCGCCTTGTTTATTGTTATGTGCATAAATCTCCCCTCCATGTGCTTTCACAATAGAATTGCATATTGAAAGCCCTATACCAAGTCCTCTGGATGAATCTGAACTTTTCTTCCCATTTGGTACATAGCTTTCAAATAGATATGGGATATCATCTTTTAAAATTCCTTGTCCATGATCGGTTACATCGAACTGAACAGCATTAAGAGTTTCCTTTACTTCCACTTTTATCTCGGAATCCTCAGGAGAATGCTTGATTGCATTTTCAATTAAATTTATTAATACTTGTACAATGAGAGTTCCATCCATTGGTACAATTAAAATATTCTCTGGTACCAAGACAGTTATAGTCCTATTGGGAAATCTATTTTTTATTCTTGCAATAGCTTCGGCTGAAATCTCTTCGCAAGCTTCAGGGATTTTTGTAACATTAGTGGTACCTTCGTTTATCCTGGTTACAGACAGTAAGTTTTCAACTATTCTGATAAGCCATTGTGAATCCTCTTTAATATTTAGTAATAGATCCTTTCTCTTCTTTTCATCGATAGAAGCCTCATTTTCAAGCAAAACTGAGCTTACACCTAAAATACTGGTAAGCGGAGTTCTTAGATCGTGGGAAATTGCTCTTAACAGATTGCTCCTCATTTTCTCTTTTTCAGATTCTACCAATATTTTCTTTTGTTCATCGGATAAGTATTGCCTCTCGAGAGCCATAGCAACCTGAGATCCTATTATCCTTAAAAACAATTTGCTATTATGGCTGAGTTCACCTTTGGCACAAGATATTCCAATAACTCCAACTACCTTCTTTTGAGAGGTAAGTGGCAAATAAAAAGCACCTGCCCCCATAAGAGTATCTGTTCCTGAGCCCGCTACCTTTTGATTCGTAAAAACCCAATGAGCGACTGCATTTTCAGACTCCTTTTTCATAAATGAGCCATCTTGATCATCATTGCTCTGCATAAAGCTTCCATTCTCAACTCTATTTTTATCTATAGTATAGAATATGACCGACCGATTAAAAAGGTTTATTAAATATTCATTAACAAGTTTAACAATATTTTCAAGACCTCTTGTGGCAAGAAGCTTCTTATTTATTTCATATAGTACTTGTGTCCGCCTTTCCCTTTCTGCTACGAACTTAATTTGAGTTTTAATCCTCACAGTTAAAGCACTTACTAAAAATGCTACTAAAAGCATGATTGCAAATGTTATAGGGTATCCTACCTGAATTGCATTAAGTGTATAGTAAGGATCTGTGAAAAAAAAGTTAAATGCTAATACACTTAAAATTGAAGCTAGTACTCCATAAAAGTAACCCTGAGTAACACGAGATACGATGAGCACTGATAAAATATATACCATTATCAGGTTTTGATCTCCTAAACTTAAAATCTTAAGTCCAAAGGATATAAGTGTTGCAAGTATTAAAATTGCAATCATCTTAAAAGCATCTATCCATGAGAAATAAAGATTATTATTGAAAATATTAGCCTTTGGTTTTTTAAATACTACTTTATCAATATTGCTGGATATTATATGAATTTCAACATTTGGCAGCAAATCTATGAGTTTATCTCCAAATTCTAATTCAAAAAAATTCTTAATAGATCTTTTATGCCTGCTTTTGCCAATGACAATATTCGTTATTCCTGAAAGTTTAGCATATTCAGCAATTGTAAAAGCTACATCTTCACCATTTAATGTTACAATCTCCCCTCCAAGCCTCTCAGCCAGCGCAAAATTTGACCTTAAAAGCTTTCCTTCTTCCGTGGATAAATCTTCTTTATCGCTCTTTCTAACATATACACATGTCCAGGGAGAATGAAATGCCTCTGCAGTCCTTTGTGTCCAGCGTATGCATTTTGCTGAAGTTGGATACGATCCGATGCAGACTAAAATTTTTATATTGGCCATCTTTTCAGAGAGCTTTTTTTCGCTCATGTTCTCATTGGTTATCCTGTCTGCAACCTTTCTTGTGGCAATCTCTCTAAGGAGTTTAAGATTTTCTTTTGTAAAAAAATTATCCATTGCAACCACTGCTCTGTCATTCCGATATATTTTACCTTCTTTAAACCTGGTTAAAAGCTCTTCTGGGTCTATATCGATTAATTTAACCTTATCAGCTTCATCAAAAATATAATCAGGTACAGTCTCTCTAACTGTTATCTTTGTTATATTTTGCACTATATCGTTTAGACTCTCTATGTGTTGAACATTTACAGTTGTATAGACATTGATGCCTGCATTTAATAGCTCTTCTACATCCTGATAGCGCTTTTTATTTCTCACGCCTATAGCATTTGAATGAGCAAGTTCATCTACTAATATAAGTTCAGGTTTTATCTCAAGAGCTTTATCCAGGTCAAATTCCCTAAGCTCCATGTTTTTATAATTTATTACTTTAGGCTCTAAAATAGGAAGTCCTTCTAATAGCTCTAGAGTTTCAGGCCTTGTATGAGGTTCAACGTATCCTACAAGAACATCTACACCGTTTTTATATTGTTCATATGCATCGTCCAGCATAGCATACGTTTTTCCCACACCAGCAGCATATGCAAAAAATATCTTAAGCTTTCCCCTATTGGGGTTTTGATTGTTTTTTATCTCTTCTAAAATAAGATCGGGATCTTTTCGTATATCTGTATCCATTATTAACTCCTATAAAAGATTATCCAAAGCTAAATTCACTTTTAAAACATTCACTCCAGGCTCCCCAATAAATCCCAAGAATCTATTTACAGTATATTTATCTATTATGCTTTTAACATCATTTTCATTCATACCACGAACTCTTGCTATTCTAGGCACTTGATACATTGCAGCTTCTATTGAAATATAAGGATCTACACCACTTCCAGAAGAGGTAACTAAATCGATAGGGATAGGAGCGTTGTTACCAGGATCTAAACCTTTTAAAAAAGAAATTCTCTCGTTAACCGTGTTTTCTTCTCCTTTGCTATTTGGAGAGAGATTTGTTGTACCCATAGGCCGTCCAATGAGATATTTAGGATCTTTAAATTCCTGCTCCAGTAGACTAGATCCAAAATCCTTTTTAGTACCATCATTTAATGTAACTGTGATAATGCTCCCATTTGCTTTATCCCTAAAGAAAACTTGAGCAATTCCCGTAACTACTCCAGTATATACCACTCCACATATTAGAGTCATTATCATAAAGCATAGAAATGCAGGTCTTAATAATTTTAATATATTTTTCATCTTTCACCTCATACAACTCCAAAAAGGGTTAAAATCATATCTAATAATTTTATAGCAATAAATGGAGCGACTATTCCTCCTAAGCCATATATTAAAAGATTACTTCTCAATAATTTTCCAGCAGGCAATTCCCTATATTTAACACCTTTTAACGATAGAGGAATCAAAGCAATTATAATAAGCGCATTATAAATTATAGCAGACAGTATTGCACTCTTTGTACTGGTTAGCTTCATTATATTTAGCATGGAAAGCTGTGGATATATGCTAAAAAATAGCACAGGTATTATTGCAAAATACTTAGCTACATCATTTGCAACGCTAAAAGTAGTGAGAGCTCCTCTTGTCATCAAAAGCTGCTTGCCAATTCTGACTATATCTATGAGCTTCGTTGGGCTTGAGTCTAAATCCACCATGTTTCCCGCTTCCTTAGCTGCCTGAGTCCCTGAATTCATAGCGACAGCTACATCCGCTTGAGCGAGAGCTGGTGCATCATTTGTTCCGTCTCCAGTCATAGCGACTA
>WQUF01000273.1 GCA_009785875.1 Oscillospiraceae bacterium
CTCAATACCAGCATATTTTTCGTTTGAAACTGTTACGATTTCCATTTGTGGTAACATCGGATCATTTGCAAATTTTGCATAAAGGTTTTTAATTGACTCTATATCATCACACGCAAAATACAATACTTTGGTTACCTGTTCGTCCACTATGCTCTCTTTGTACATATAATACCCTCTTTCTTGAATAAAGAGGAAACTAACGAATGCACACTCTAAACAAAGGAAAGAAATAATTAAAAATAAAACATTTATACGGCATGAACGAATAAAATTTGTTAATGCAAGACAAAACATGAAATTAAACTCCTAAAATTAAATAATGATCTGATTCCCTTACCATTTTCACAATTAAACCTCCTCTAATCAAAAACCCCAATCATATCCTTAAAGTCCAAAACCTCAGTATATTCAAAATCTGGCACAAAATCTTCCCGTTCCCACCTTGCACCCTTATACCAAACAGGATATAATCCAGCATTATGAGAAGCCTCAACATCAAAATACGAGCTATTACCTATATACCAGACTTCATCTGCATTTAGCCTAGCCTTTTTAATAGCCAATTCAAATATCCTTTTATTCGGCTTTCTAAACACATATTCGCTTGTAGTTATGATAAATTCAAACTCATTCCAGTTTAAATCCTTCTTAATCCAATTGATGAGCGTTTTTTCTGAATAGAGCATATTGCTCAAAATTGCAACCCTAATGCCTTTTTCTTTGAGATATTCGAGAAATTCCAAAGCATTAGTGGTAGCTCTAGAGTAACTTCTACACCCATTAAAATAAGCTTGTTCAATCTCAAAAGGTGAAATATCAAATTCAATATTAAAGTATTCATATAAATATCTGTTTAAAGAGAAACCATGAACTTCTAAAGCGTTTGTAAAGCTACAATTGCTGCATTTTCTTATATCATTAAAAAGCTCTCTCGAGAAATCATTAATGGTTTTAAGGGAAACATCATCTGGATTCTTTTTAATATATTTATAAACAGCAGCGTTACCTTTTTCAGGATCAAAGTCCTCAGTGATCAAAGTCTCTCCAAAATCAAATAATATCATTTTGGGTTTTTTCATTAAAAGTCTTCCCCTCTTCTATTAATAACAATCTACAATTTCACCAAAATACAGATAATGATAATCACCTTTATAATGTTTATCTAAGGCATCCTCTGGTATATTCTCTTCTTTCAATCTATCCCTCATCCTGATATTGCATTCATAGTAAGTATCACATCCGTCGATTACAACTCCATCAACAGATTTAGCAGGAATAAATTTAACAACCTTGCCCTTATCGATATCAGCCCCAGATTTTGTGCCACAGATCATAAGCTCATCTTTTAATTTATCATAAGGTATGCTGATGGTAAAGCTCGTAGCCTTATCGATTATCTTCTTTGTATACCTTTGCGGTCTAACGAGAGTAATAAAATACGGTTTATTCCACATAAAACCGACATACCCCCAGGATATGGTCATAGTATTAATAATATTTCCATTCTTAGTTGATAAAAATGCTCCATTTGTAGTTAAATGTTTCAAAGCATTAGATAAATCCTTAGTAAAATCCATAATATCACCTTTCTTTATTTAAATATTTCTGCGTAAATGGACATACTTCTATGCACTTACCGCAAATAGTTACTTTTATGCCAAAGTTCTTCAAACAAAGCTCATCAGCCTTTTTTTCACAAGCAAATGGATCTATAAGTTCCTCTCTATTTGAAGAAACGCTCCAATTAACTCCATAGATAGCTTTAGCTGGGCAATTATCTCTGCAATTTGTACAATTACCACAGCTTGATTGGTCAACAGGCTTTGCACATATAAGAGGAGCATTGGTTAAAAATGATGAAAGTCTGACAGCAGAACCATACTCTTTTGTGACAAGGACTGCGCATTTCCCTATCCAGCCAAGACCAGACCTTGTGGCCACAGTCTTATGAGGAAGCTTTGTTAAAAGATCAGGTCCATATAATGTTACATCCCTCGTTTGAGCATATGCCTTATAACCATTTGATTTTAGGTATTCTGCTCCCATTGTAACCAGTTTATCCAAAAGATTATTAATTCTGGTATATTCTTTATAATATTCTAGATTTGGTCCATTGTGAATTCCTCTTATTATATCTTTATCGACTTTAATTGCAATACAAACACCTTTGTTTAAATCATCATCTAAAGCAGAGCTTAAATCTCCGAATCCCACAAGGTCTGCACCATTGTCTTTCATAAGCTTTATAATAGCATCATTTAATGAATCCATACAGCACCATCCTTTTATCTAACCAAGAAAATTATGATCACTGCTGCTCCAATTATAAATCTATAAACTGCAAATACAAAAAAGCTCTTTGTCTTTAAAAACCCTAGTAAAAATTTAATGCTTAAAATTCCTACAATAGCTGCAGTTAAAATAGCAACGATAAAAGGTAAAATATCGATATTAACGCCAGGTAAATCCTTTGCTTTATATAGAGCGTCCCCTAATATAATTGGAGTGGATAAAAGAAATGTAAATTTAGCAATGCTCTCTCTATTAATACCTGATATACGACCAATTGACATTGTTATACCTGAACGTGAAATTCCAGGAACAATGGCAAATACTTGTGCTATGCCTACTAAAATGCTTCGCTTTACTCCTATTTTTTCTAAACTTATACTTTTAGATCCAATCTTATCAAAAACATATAGAACGATCCCCATCAATATAAGAAGAATACCAATGATAAGAGGGCTAAAATTTCCTACATACTTATCTAAAAGTACACCTGCTAAAGCACCAGGAATAGTTGCAATAACTATCCACCAAAAAAGTCTGCCATCTTTTGATTTAGGAGCAGTGAATCCATTTTTAATTAAAGAAATCCAATCTTTAAAGAAAAAAATTATTACAGCAGAAGCTGTACCGAGGTGAAGGGCAACATCGAAAACATTACCAGGACTTGCCCAGCCTACAAGCCAAGGAATAAGTTCCAAATGAGCTGTACTTGAAACAGGTAGAAATTCAGTTATACCTTGAACTATACCATAAACAATAGCTTGAAAAATAGTCATATATATAAATCTCCTTTGTGAATTTAATAATTATATTTTACACAAATTCATTCAAAATTAACTAGTTTTTTATGAAAAAATATCAATATTTCCTCCTACCACAAAATCCATCTTATCATTCCTTTTTACGGCAGCTCCAAACTGATCTTCTGTGAACATAAAATAACCCGAAGCTCCATATTCTTTTGTCCAAAACTCTATGGATGATTCAATCCTAATCAAACATTTTATATGATCTTTGAAATACTTTCTAAGTTCATCTTTGTCATTTAAGTCCAAATTGATAACCGCCCTTAAATCCTCGTTGGTAAAAGGATCAAATGCCATGAGAAGCCCATTCGCAAGAGCTTTAGTATTATCATCCATAAACTTATCTAAATCATATTCAACATCATTGATATATTCGTCTATAGTAAATAGACATATCTTGATTGCTTTAATTGCGCAATAATCATCCCTCTTCTTATTTATTCTATGCAATTTTAATAGATTACTTTCCATAGGATAAAGCATAAATTCAAATGGTTCTTCGTCACCCTTTCTTATCTTTCCATATTCATTTCCCATTTTTGATAAAATCTTATCAAATTTGTAATTATCTACTTGTATTTTCATATTTTCACGACCTTTGTATAAAATTCTTACTATTACTATAATCTCATATTCTTTTTAAGAATAAAAGAGTAAATGTATAATTTTAATAAAAAGCCCGTACCTAAAATTAGATGCGAGCTATAATTCTTATTAATTATAAAATGTTAAGGATTTACCTGTTCTCCTTCTGGTTCATTTTTAGATTCTACAACATTGGATTCCACAACATTAAAATCCTCGATAATCACTCCTTCTGATAAAGCCTCTTTATTTGTTGTTTTTGTTTTTTCTACTGCTGCTACTTGCAAATTTGCCTGTGATTGTCTTAAAAGTATCATTCCAGAAGCTAATAATATAGATGCAAATCCAAGAAATGTTATAACATATGATATGATTTGTGGAACTAATTGTTGCCAAATATAATCAGAAATATCTTGATCAGTAGTTCCTTGCGTTCTGGCAGAATTTATCATATCAATCTGAGGTGGAATGTATATAATTAATTGTATTATACCAAGGACTAGAATGATTACAGCGAGAGTAAAAATAATATACGAAATAAAACTTTTTTTCTTCATATTGCCTCCTATTTCTTCGTGTTAAAAATAACAGCTTAAATTGATTTCTGTCTAACTACTATTTTGTGTTTTATTTTGAGAATTATTACAATTAACTAAAAAATGCTGTAAGTTTCACTCACAGCATTTTTAAAATTTAGTTAAATTCCTTGAATATTACTTCTTTTTTACTAAATAATAGCTCAATATCGAACTGACTTAATACATTTATACCTA
>WQUF01000274.1 GCA_009785875.1 Oscillospiraceae bacterium
CTATGGAACTGATTATATAGATGAAAATAATGTCTTCTGGTTCCAAATTCCAATGAATAGAATCATCATCGATAAAAAATTGTGAGTTTTTTACTCACATTTTTTTAATATTTAATATAATATATTTATTTACTCTTTCATTTTCCATCCATTTTCATTTTTTATGAAAACATAATTAAACTTATTTCGAAGTTCATCTCCCCAATATTCAATATGGACTTCATTATAATAGACTTCAACAAATGCAATATGTGCTTTAAATCGCTTTATATTTGATCTAAATTTTTTATATTTTTTTCTAATATCTTCTTGAACTATGTTATCAAAATTATTTATATCGAGCAGAACTTCATTAAGCTTATTATAGTAAGAATCTTTATTGGTCTTGAATTTAATCATAAAGCTGTAGGGTAAATTGACAATCATTTTGCTGTTTTCAATATCCACATTTTTAGTTGCACTGATAAGATCCTCATAAGGATATCGATTGTGCTCGAATATATTATCTTTTTTAATAATCTTATTATCTGAAAATCTTTTTAAAATACTAAATTTCATCTTCCGTGCCTCCAAATTTTAGCTAAGCCTATTTAGTTAGTTTTTCCATCTACTTTCAATTTATGTTATATAATTATTTTTTTAAAATTTTAAATTTATTTAAATTTTTGTTGAATTAATTGTTTTTAAAGTATACAAAGGTTATAATATACATATAAAATACATTTTGGAGGAGAGGTAAACTTATGTTAAATAAATCTAGTATAATTCTAGACAGAAGAAAATTAAATATTTTTGATAATGATGTACCTGCTTTACCAGATGTAATCCAGAAGAGGAGAGAAGTTTTAGATTTAGAAAAATATATGATCACTTTACCTGATGCTATAGCAGGTATTTGCTTAGAAGTCTCAGGAAATATAGATAAAGTCAAATTTATAAATGCAGTAAAAAAGCTGAGAAATCACTTTCCAATTTTAAACTCAAAGCTCAATTTAAATGAAAGAGATAGAGCTTATTATGAAGAAATACAGATTGATTTTCAGGCAAATATAATAAATAGAGAATCAGATGAAACTTGGAGAATTATTTTACAAGATGAGTGGAAAAAACCATTTTCTCTAGAGGATGGTCCCCTTTCTCGTTTTATATTAATACATTCTGAAACTAGATCTGAAATTATATTCATTGGACATCATACTATAATCGATGGATTCGGTGTGAATAGGCTTATGGTTTTGCTCCTTCAATTCATAAATAATCCAGGCATGAAATTTGAAAAAAAAGCCAATGAGCCTTTACCATCTTTAGAAAATTTAAAAAATCACAGACCAAAATTAAGCCCATGGATCCTCATAAAAAGAGGATTTGAATCATATTTCTATGCTTACTTAAAAAATCTTTGGCGACTTACTAGATTATCTATAGGTGAAGAAGAGTTTAAAGAGTACAGTGATATTTTCTATAAAAATTACACTTATGTTTGGGCTGATGATCAGCTTAATGAAGAGGAAACTGTCAATATTTATCGGATTTGCAAAGAGCATAATGTGACGATTAATTCTGTGTTGACAGTAGCGTATATGCGCAGCCGCTTAGAGTTCGGTATTGAATATGAAAATAACAGGCAGCAGCTTTGTGTAGATTTAAGACGTCATTTGGAAAAAGAAACACAAAACGTTTTAACCTCTTTTGCATCATCCATCGATACAAATTTTGTATATGATGAATCTAAATCATTTTGGGAAAATACTAAAGTTTATCACAATATAATCATGAAACAGCTTAAGGAAAATAACGATGTGGAAAAAGCTTTCGCTCTTTCGAAAATACCTTTAAGTTTCTTAAGATCCATAGCATTTTCTCAAAGGATACAAACTGTACCTGATGATTATAAAAATCTCAAGAATTTTAAAAAACTAGGTCCAAAAAGCTTTCACGTTTCGGCTATTGTTGGTAGGTATATGATAAAGACAACTCCTTCTATCTGCCTTACAAATATGGGAGTTGGCAGATATACAAACCAATATGGAGATTTAAAAATTGAAAATTGTGTTTTGTTTCCATCTGCTATTTTACATCCATTTAGCGTTTTACTAGCTTCTATAACTGTAAATAAGAAATTAGGATATACCATAAATGCAATGAAGAGAAACGATGGAATTTATAAAGATTTCGATGCTCAATTTGATAGACTTAAAAAAAGGTTTAAAGAGTTTTTAACAAAAGATATATATTACTAATATTTTAGTTTTTCTACTAAAACAAGTCCAAATAAAGAAACACCTTATCTTCTTAATCATTATATGCTAAAAAGTGTAAAGTGTTTCTTATTGTGCTATAATGGTTTCATAGTCGGGAATAAGATAACGTCCCTAATAGAGTGAGAATCAGTCAAAAACATCACCAATCTATCCACACCGATTCCAATTCCACCTGTTGGAGGCATTCCTATCTCTAGAGCATTCATAAACTCTTCATCTAATTCATATGCTTCATCTTCTCCAAGTTCCCTCTCTCTTCTCTGCTGCATGAACCTTTCCCTTTGAACTATTGGATCGTTTAGCTCTGAATAAGCATTGCAAATTTCCCTTCCACACACAAATCCTTCAAATCTCTCAGTAAATTCATCATTTCCACGCTTTCTCTTAGTAAGAGGTGAAATTTCAACTGGGTAATCGCAGAGAAAAGTCGGCTGAACTAATTTATCCTCCACAAATTCTTCAAAAAGAGCATTTAAAACTTCCCCTTTTGTGACATCGTTTAAATTTTTCTTGAATTCTAATTGCTTTTCCTTTGCGATTTCCCTAGCATGTTCATCGGATTTAATAGCATCATAATCAATCCCTGTGTATTCCCTGACTGCATCCACCATAGTTACCCTTCTCCAAGGAGGTGTAAAGTCTAATTCTACATTTCCATAGATCACTTTTGCAGTCTCATTGACCTTCTTGCAAACATAAGCGACTAGATTTTCAGTTAATTCCATGATATCATTATAATCAGCATATGCTTGATACAGCTCTATCATGGTAAATTCAGGGTTATGTTTCAAGTCAATTCCTTCATTTCTAAAGTTCTTACCCATATCGTAAACTTTTTCAAAACCACCAACTATTAGCCTCTTTAAATACAATTCTGTAGCAATTCTCATGTACATATCGATATCTAAGGCATTATGATGAGTTTTAAATGGTCTAGCTGCAGCTCCACTTGCAATTGATGTAAGGATAGGTACCTCCACTTCCAAAAAACCTTTGTCATCTAGAAATTCCCTTATACCCTTAATTATGACATTCCTCTTTAAAAAAGTTGTCCTCACATCTTGATTTACGATTAGATCAACTTCCCTTTGCCTATACCTTAAATCAGGATCTTTAAGTCCATGCCACTTTTCAGGAAGAGGTCTTATGGATTTAGCTATAAGTTTAAACTCATGGATATGAACTGTGATCTCTCCGGTTTTTGTTTTAAATACAAAACCTTTAACCCAGATTAAATCGCCTATATCTAAACCCTTAAAAACCTCTAAATTTTCATCACCAACATCATCTTTTTTAATATATAACTGAATTTTACCAAACCTATCTAATAAATCTGAAAAACCTGCTTTACCATGGACTCTTTTAGACATGAGCCTACCAGCAATTAAAACTCCTTTCCCTTCAAAATCCTCAAATTTCTCCTTTATTTCAAAAGAAGTAGTAGTTCTTTCGACTTTATATACATCAAAAGGATCTTTTCCATCATTCTGAAGTTTCTTTAATTTTTCTATCCTCTGTTTAATAAATTCGTTATACTGTTCTTCCTCATTTATTAACTCATGTGTATCATTTTTAATCTTGTTGTCCATGGATTCCTCTTCCCCTAAGCTCTTTTTACGCTCAGTATTTTAAATTCATTTATGCCACTTGGGGCAGTAACTTTAATTATATCTCCTTTTTTCTTTCCAATCAATGCGCTTCCTACTGGAGACTCATTGGATATTTTATAATTTATTGGATCAGCTTCGATAGATCCAACTATATGATATTCAACATTTTCGCCTAGCTCGTAATCTTCAAGCTCTACAACACTACCAATAGACACGCTGTCATTTGGTACATCTACATCATCTACAACTGAAGCATTTTTAAGCATAGATTCAAGTTGCAATATTCTTCCCTCCAAAAATGCTTGCTCAGTTTTAACTTCATCATACTCAGAATTTTCACTTAAATCACCAAATGTAAGAGCTACTTTTATTTTTTCTTTGATTTCATTTCTTCGAACAGTTTTTAGATATTCTAATTCTGCTTCTAATTTTCTAACACCTTCATAGGTAATTAGATATTTTTTATTATAATTCATTAATAAATTCTCTCCTTATACATATTGAATCTAATAATTGAAATCATTCTAAACATTATATAGTATCGCTTAAAATAAATCAATGTATA
>WQUF01000275.1 GCA_009785875.1 Oscillospiraceae bacterium
CATACCCAAGAGTATCGAGGATTTATTGGGGTGGTACAATGGATTTATACCTGTTGAGTCCGCTCTCATACTTCACTCCAATGCTTGGAATCATGTTTCGTGGGGTTATAGACGATTACCCAAGGAGTGTTTTAGCTCTATTATTCGGCTGGCTATTTTTTGGTGCAGTGTTTACCTTTAACAATCCGATACTACTCATTTTAATTTTAATGCTCATTTTGATCTCTACATTTGGAATAGGGATGATCAGCGCAAGTTCCTTTTATTTATTCGATTTTAAGCAGCAGACTGAGCCGGTTAGGTTTATATTTCAAGATGTCATCATCGCATTGACAGCAGGATACTATTATCCCATCACAGTTCTACCTTACCCACTTCAAGTTTTAGGTAGTTTTATCCCACATACATATGCTTTGGATGCATTGAGGCGGCTCATGGTTCCTGGAGGTAATACTCAAGCATCTGTTTTGCCTCTGCAGCTTGTGATGAAAGGCATAAATCCTATTGCCCTGGATATTATTGTACTTGTCATCATGTCAGCGGTATTTTTACCACTTGGCTGGTTCATGTACGTTAAAGGAATAGAAAGAGCGAGAAAGGATGGGACGCTTACAAGATGGCAGTAGAAAAAGTGATCGACGTGAAAGATATCGTCAAACTATATAAAGTTAAAAAAAGAAAAGAAAGATTTCTTGCTCTCGATGGAGTTAGCTTATCCATAAATAAAGGAGAAGTCTTTGGACTCTTAGGCAGCAACGGCGCAGGTAAGACCACATTGATCAAGATAATGGCTGGCCTTTTGGAAGCTGATGGTGGGACAGGTGAGGTGCTTGGCTATGATATTTACAGGGATCATAAAAAAATTCGATCCAAAGTAAGCCTTGTTGCGCCTACAGCAGATGTAGGAACGGATAACAATTTAACCGTGAGGCAAAATCTCGAGTTTTGGGCTGTAGTCTACGATTTAAAAAAGGAAGAAAGGGAGACCCGAATAGATGAAATGCTGGATTTTTTAGATCTTAGGCAATATGAAAATCACTGGCCTATGAGCATATCAGCAGGAAATAGGCAGAAGCTCGCTATTGCAAGATCGCTCTTAGTGAAAAACAATATATTATTTTTAGATGAACCTACAGTGAAGCTGGATGCAAAAGGCGCAGAATCTGTGAGGGAGCTAGTAAAGAAGATAAATCAGGAATACGGGATAACAGTTATCTTGACCACTCACTACATCTTCGAAGCAGAGGAATTATGCGAGCGTGTGGCTATCATGCACAAAGGTAAAATAATAAGCTGCGACACGGTGACGAATTTGAGACGAAATTTAAAACGCTACGATGAGCTCATAGCAGTCTGCAAAGATGTCAGCGATGAAGCAATTAAAGAGATAAGAGAGAGAGCCGATGTTATAGCTTGCGAACTAAAAGGAAATAAATTGACTATGCAGATGGAGAACTTGCAGGCTGGGTTAATCGAGATATTAAAGATTTTGCGAGGACACGGTGTCAAGATAATCGAAATCTCCACAAATGAGCCTACTTTAGAAGACATATTTGTCGATACAATCGGCGATGGGAGCGTGAATTAGATGTTTTTAAAATCTGCTTTATCTTTTGCTAAACTTGAATACCGAGCTTTGCGCTTTTATCCATCGAACTTTGCACTAGCTGTGGTACAGAGCTTTGTCACAGTAGGCATATGGTTTTTTGTATCGCTATTCCTTAAAGACTATGCAGCTGCATCTCTTTCAGAGTATGGAGGTGACTTCATTTCCTACATGGTAATTGGTGTAGTGTTCTTTCAAAACTCATCTACCATATTGACATTGCCTTATCAAAGCTTAAATACGGCTTTTTGGGATAAACGACTTGAGATATATAACTCGTCCTATTATGGCATTTGGGCGTTTATCTCCGGTCGGTTCATATGGAATTTTTTTTATCAGTTGATCATTCAGATTGGTGTTATGGCGGCTGCTGTGTTTTTCGCAGGTGTTAAAATAAATGCGGCTTTGCCAGTATTTCCTTTGATTTTATACTATTTATGCTTTGTTTTTACTTGTTTAGGACTTGGACTTATTGGTTCGAGCACCTTTTTCAACCTGGAAGTGAAGCAGGGAAGGGAGCCGTTTACTTGGGCTGTAGACATACTGGCGAGAATATTTTCAGGAATATATTATCCTCTTGCCATTTTACCTATTGGTATAAGGTTTGTATCTCGCATCGTTCCTCATACATATGCATTAGAGGGGCTTAGGCTTATCATGATGGAAGGTTATGGTCTTGGGAATAGCATAGTGAGGAATGATTTATTTGTCATGCTTGGATTTGCTGTGTTCTCTATGCTTTTAGGAATTATAGCACTCAGACGAGCCCTCGATAGAGCATGTAAGGGCAACGGTGTGGGAATGGTTGTTTAATTTGAAGGAGGAAATTCTAGGATATAAAGGTACCTTGTACAGGATGCGGATATTGCTTACCTTGCCCACAAGGTGTGGATATACCAACTTGTTTTGCTTGTTACAATGAGACATTTTCAGAAGGGTACATGATAGGTTGGCAGCATTATATGATGCAGATTGGGGCTATAACGTCGAAGCAGAATTACGCTTCAAAATGCGTACAGTGCAGACGATGCGAGAAACATTGCCCTCAGAGCATAGAGATAAGCCAGAGATTGAAGGAAGTAAAGAGGAAACTCGAGCCGTTTTGGTTTAAGCCTGGGATGTCTGTTGCTAGGAAGGTAATGAGGATAAAATAAAGGACTATATTATAGTCCTTTTATTTTGGATAAAGTTAATGTCAATACCTTCTTTTTCAATAACATACTTTAAAAAATCTTCTTCTACTATATCATCATTTTTATGCTCTTCGGTATAATCACCTTCACCATTACTAAATAAACGTATAAAATTTACAAATTCTATAGGGCTTAAATTTTCTGCTAATACTCTTAATCCTTTTTCCCTTAATATATTTAAATCTTTTAAGGTATTTACGCTTTCAATCATAATCTAATATACCTCCTTTATAAAATCACTAGGATTTATTACATTCAAACTTAAATTTGCTCTATTTGAAGCATTTATAAATAATTTATCTGTTGATAATAAGTAATCTATTATTTCTAATTCACAATAAGCTATATGCAAAGCATCTTTAAACTTTATATTATAATTTACTAACAATTCCTTTGCTCTATTGTTAATTGATTTATTAAATGGAATTGTTAATTTATTATTTATTAAGTTATAAAATAATGTTACCTTTTCTCTTTTTGCTATGTTTTTATTATTTGCCATTTCGAACTCAACAAGAGAACTTGTATATATTTTAATATTCTCAGTTTTTGCATAATTAATTATATCAATTATCGCATTTGTTTCTTGTATTATTTTAGCTTGAGTTTGATCATCAAATGGTCTATTATAACAACAATTATCAAGATATATTTTTAACATTATTTCATTCTCCGTTAGTATTAGAAAAATTTCAATATGATTCTCCTTAAACCTTCTTAATGTTTATTATACTGCATTTGAGTTTACTTTTCAAGATGCATTCAGTGCATACGATGCGAAAATATTGTCCACGGAGCATAGAAATAAGCCAGAAATTTAGGGAGGTAAAGAGGAAATTAGAGCCGTTTGGTTTAAACAGGGGATGTCTGTTGCTAGGAAGGTTATGAAGATAAAATAGAATAAAATAAGCTCACATCTAAATCTAGATGTGGGCTTGTTGTTGTTTTTTATGATATTAAAAAATTTTATTACTTCTGAGTACAAATTTGTTACTATACTCCACCATAAAATAAGTTAATAAATAACTCATAGCTCTTTTTTTCAATAGTCAACACAAATAAACCCTTTTTTTGACTCTTAAAAAAAACGGCTATCCATTCTGCTACAAGGCCTCTATTTGCATTTCTCTTGGATCTCATCTTGACTTCTTCTGCGATTAAAATTTTTCTTCATGCTTCGGCATTAAATCTTGACTTAATGCCTTGTTAAATTCATTAGTTTTATGCCATTACGATAAAAACAAGTTTTTTCTAGCCACTAGCCACTAATCACTAGTCACTAATCTCCCTATCCCCTCCCTTTAGGCGATCTATTTAGGCTAATTTTACTACATCATTGAATTCAGTTGCTAAAACCTTGTCCAAAGTCTCTTGTTTCAAAAAACCACGTTTGATATATTGCACCATGTCCCTATCTTTTACGTTAACCTTTAAAAACGTGTTTATGCTATTTTTCTTAGTAGCTGCAAACTTAATCGCAAAACCCTTCCTCAAAACAGCCAAATCCCTCAATGTATCTTCAACTGTAAGGCAAGAAACCTTAATAGTTATATTAGTATAAGGCGGAATCATCTCTTTAGTCCTCTTTGTCTTCATCTCCCAAGTCTCTT
>WQUF01000276.1 GCA_009785875.1 Oscillospiraceae bacterium
ATGATCCGTACCTTCTCCCAAGTTAATGAGAGTATGATTCCCTGTTTTAGTAGATAAGTCAGTTATACCAATTGCATTTTCACATAAATAAGATCCATAACTTGGAGCGGATTGATAATCTCCTTCTGGTAAACAAAACAACTGACCGTCATTCGGATCATCAGGTCTTGCTCTACCCCATTTTATGTCAGCTCTTTTTTTATCAAGTACTACCCTATTATCCAGTTCAACTACAGGTGTACATTCTTTGGTGTAAAATGTTTTTACTCCGTGTTTTATGCATATTCCATTATAAGTTCCAGGGATAACACATACTGTTTTATTATTTATTACTTGATGACAGACTATCTTTTTTGTAGGAAAAACATATTTTTGAACATCGTTATGCTGCTTTAAATACTCCAATCCTTGCTTAACTAATTGATTATTAAGCTGCTTTTCTTCCATTAATTCTTGTACATATTGTTCAGGTTGCATACCGATAAATGCACGCAATCCTTCAATAAATTTTTCTCTTCCAGTTAAGTGAATAATTTCATCAATTTTATCAACTCTCTTTACTGCCATGTAAATATCAGTGCCAACAAATACTACAGCACCAATTGCAGCTCCAATAGGTCCAGTAACAGATGATACTCCTTCTAATACTTCAAAGGCTTCAGCGATTTCTATACCAACCTCTGCGGCATCAACTCCCAGGTAAATACTATCTCCTACTACGCCAACCAGTGCTTCTTCCCTACCATTTTTAAATGCTTTTACCTGATTCACTAGATCATAGATAACAAAAGCAGAAGTACCACGGGCAAGAAAAGGTGATGCTGCTCTTAAAGATCTACCAAGTAATAACTTTCCTTCTGAAGCTAATTTTAGTCCTTTGAGGGATGCAGCTTCAGCAACTTTAGCAAATCCTTGACCACCGGCAATGAAACCAACATTGATTGCTACACCTTGATAATTTCCATTTAAAAAGTCAGCTAATACATTTTTAGCCATCATGCCATGCATAGTCATACCTGAGATTTTTCCCACCCTACTTAAATGATTCATGATTTTTTGATTACTAACCAGCTTATTAACCAAACTTTGAGATTCATCGGTAACTTGGACCTTATCTGCTAGCTGAATCAGCTGATCTTGCTTCGCCTCTGGAAAATCTTTAATGTAATTAACAAACTTTTTACTATCTATTTTAATTTTACCAAAATCTCTTTTCTCATCTTTTTCTGCATTGAATTCATCCACATTTTCCCATGTAAATAGACATTCACCTTTAGCTTCTCTTTTCCTTCTATTGTTTGGTAAGCATTCTTCAACTGACGCTTCATTTATTTGCTCTAAAAACCCTGGTACAGGTTGAGGAAGTCTATCTTTTGCTTCTCTGGTGTCAGGATGACTTTCTCCTAGTTTTTTCCTTCTTTTCTCATAAACTTCTTGAAATATTTTCAACGCGTTATCATACTCCCTTTTTGTATAAAGTACCTCAGCCATACCATATCTTGTGGTTAGAGTAGAAGGATGATCTTCCCCCAATTTTTCATTTCTTTTTTCCAGCACCTCTGCATATTCCTTTAACGCGTTATCATACTCCCCTTGTTTATAAAGTACCTCAGCCCTACCATTTCTTGTGGTTAGAGTAGAAGGATGATCTTCCCCCAGTTTTTCATTTCTTTTTTCCAGCACCTCTTTATACTTTTCCAATGCCTCTTCATATTTTCCTAGATTGCCAAATATTCCAGCTATCTCATGCTCAGTAGACAAGGTAGAAGGCTGATCCGTACCCAAGACCTTATTTCTTTTCTCGAACACCTCTTCATATATCTTTAATGCCTCTTCGTATTTCCCTTGGTTATTGAGCACTTTTGCCTTCCCATGCAATGTGTACAAAGTAGAGGGATGATTTGGACTCAGGACCTTTTCTCTTTTCACTAATACCTCTTTATAAATCTGTAATGCCTCCTCATATTTTCCTTGTTTATTGAGTACTACAGCTATATCATTCATTGTCGCTAAACTATCAGGACTATCAGGACCCAGTTTCTCTTTTCTTCTTGTTAGAGCTTCTCTGTAAGTTGCTAATGCCTCTTCATATTCTCCTTGGTTAGAAAGTGCCCTACCCAGCCCATGTAGCGTATGTAGAGTAGAAGGATCATTAGGACCCAAGATTCGTTTTTTTTTGTCTAGTACTTCTCTATAAGCTTCTATTGCATCTCTGTATCTTCCTAGATTATCAAGTGCTCTGGCCTTTTCATGCATAGTAAATAAAGTGTTTGGGTCGTCACGGCCTAAAGCGTCTTTCTGTATCTCATAAACTTCATTCAAGGTTTGTAACGCCTTTTCATATTCCCCTTGATTATTAAGCACTGTAGCTATACTACTCATTGTAGATAAAATATAAGGGTCCCTTCCATTTAAGACTTCCTTTCTCTTTTCTAGCACTTCTCTATATTCTTTTAATGCCTCCTCATACTTTCCTTGTTTATAAAGTACCCATGCTATGCTCTCTCTTGCAGATAAAATATAAGAATCATTCTCCTTTAACTTTCTCTTTCTTCTCTCATAAATTTTTTGAAAGATTTTTAATGCTTTATCATATCTTCCTTGATTCGTTAATATTTTGGCTATATAGTCTTGAACAGTTAAAATGTCAGGGTGATCATCACTCAACACTTTTTCCAACAACTTAGACGTCGTTTTTCCAAACGAAAGAGCTTCTTCATATCTTACATTATTATACAAATTACTAACAATACTACCTGGTAAATTACTAAATTCCTTTACTAACCCCTCATATTTATCCACATAATTCCAAACAGAGATAGCATGAGCAAGATTTTCTTCTTGAAGATTTGCTTTAACTAATTTTAGCACTTCCTCTAATTTTTTTTCTTCTCTTCCTTGCCCTTTTAATTCTAACCTTATTACTTGCTGTACTAACCTGTGAACATTGAATAAAGTTTGTTCTTCTCCTGAACTAATCATTGAATACTGCTTGATTAGTTGGATAGCACCACCTAACTTTCCTCTATTGTGTTCTAATTCTAAAAACATTTTTACAGGAATATTGTCAGGAGCAGTATAGGCAATGATATCTAAAATTTCTGCTGCTTGCTTACCACACTCTGGGTTATTCTTAATCTTATCAATAGTAACTCTCCAAGTTGTAAAAGTCGTTTCAATATATGAATTACTGCTATCTTCAGGAAATTCAAAATGAAGTAACTTTCTTGTTTCTTCCTCATACTCTTGTAAGTAATCACTAATCTTAAATTCAGAACCTACAGGCCTTAGCTGTATATCTGTTACTTTAATATATGCTACCGCTTGTTGCAATGCTAAGGGAAAACGCTGTAATGTTTCCGCCAACTTTTGAATTTCACTTTCTTGTGAAACATCTTCTATATTCAGTGCTTTCCTAATGAAGCCCTTGGCTTCTTTTTCAGTAAATACGTCTAACAGCATTACTTCTATATCTCCCCATTTCTGGTTACGAGAAGTAATAAGGACATAAGGTTTATGAGCATTAGAAGGCAAAGAGGGTAAAAATTTATCTATACCTTCATTACCACCACCTTGAGTTCTACGTTTTTCAGCATTATCAAAAATGAAAAGACTTTTTCTATTAGAAAAGAATGTATACACGTCTTCAACTATAGAGCTTATTTCCTTCTCCTCGCCATTCGCATTCTTTGTGCTAATTCTTAACTTATCACGAGCTAATCTACCGAAAGACTCTACAAGAGTTTGATAGCTTTCAGCATTTATCCATACAACTTTATTATCATACTCTTGACTATATTTATTGATGTACTTTCTAACTAACTCACTTTTACCTACTCCACCAAGACCACTTATGGAAATAACCTGCGATATTAAAGTTTTACCTTCACCTTGCAATATTCTGTGTAAATTATTCAATTGCTCAACCCTTCCAGTAAATGACTCTACTGGTTCTCTTATATCAAACCAAATAGGAATCCCTCTTCTTACCTCTTCAAAAAACTCCTTTCCTTCTTCATAGGAAAGAAATCTACCTCTCTCTTTACCTTGGAACCAGTTAAACATTGTTATAAAGAACTTGTTGTATACGTTCTCTGTTGTAATAAGGTCGAATTCCATACCTATTTCATCTTTTATGATATTACCCAGCTCTTCTTCATTAGGTTGATCTACTGCAAATACGAGATGGTTAAAAAAATCTTTTATCTCATCATCAGAAATTGCATTATCTGGCCAATCTTTATTTTCTCCTTCTCCAAAATTTTTGGACAATTTTAAACCAACTTGTTTATTATCAATTATCCTTTTTTTATTAATAATTGCTTCATTAATGTCTTCTAGTGTTAATTCTTCTTTTGATTGCTTCTTGATTTCTTCCATAAAAGCCTTTCTAAACTTTTTAG
>WQUF01000277.1 GCA_009785875.1 Oscillospiraceae bacterium
TGATTAGAAATCCAAGACCAACAAGGGCAGAAGCTTCAGATATTGCAAATGCCATTTTAGATGGAACTGATGCAATTATGCTTAGCGGTGAAACTGCAAGCGGTAAATACCCTGTGGAATCTGCTTTAACGATGTCCCATATTTCTATAGAAGCTGAAAAGGAAATTCCATTTGAACTAAATTTTAAGAAGAGGATAGAGACTCATTTAAAGAATGTACCAAATGCAATATGTGTAGCAACTTGTACAACCGCATGCGAATTAAATGCGAAAGCTATCATCTGCGCAACGATGACAGGAAGTACTGCTAAGAGGATGGCTAAGTATAGACCGGAGTGCCCAATATTTGCAATTACTATGAAACCTGAAGTGGCGAGAATGCTTTCTATTTATTGGGGAGTTACTACTTTACTAATAGATAGCATGACTGATTCAGATAGAATATGGCAAATTGCTGAAAGGGTGGCTATGAAAACAGATTACATTGAAAAGGGAGATCTTGTTGTAATTGCTGCAGGAATGCCATTAAATTATTCAGGATCTACAAATTTAATGAAAGTGCATTTGATTAGTGGCTAGTGGTTAGTGGCTAGTGGCTAGTGATTAGTGACTAGTGATTAGAAATAATTTAAAAAATATTTATAAATTGCTTTTAATATTTTTATTTTAAGGGTAGAATGTATATAGATAAGAAAATGGAGGCGAAAGCGAAGATATGGACGATAAAATTAAAGATGATTGCACAGAAGAAAATGAAAAAGATATTGACTGTGATTGCGGCTTTAAACATGAGTTTTCTGAGGAGTGCAATTGTGACCAGGATTTTGAAGTGGATGATGAAGATGAAGAAGATGAAAATGAAGACGATGAATTTGAACCTCTTCTTGTTGATTTAGAAGATGAAGATGGAAATATAGTTTCGTGTGAAGTGATTGACAGCTTTGATTATAACGAAAATCAATATATCATAGTATTAAATCCAAAAGATGATTCCAATTATTTATTTAAAGCCATCGGTGATAGTGATGAGCCTGATCTGATTGTACCAGAAGACGATGAATTTGATGAAGTGGTTAAATATTACGATTCATTAGTTGAAGACGATGATGAAGCAGATTATGCAGATGATTTCGATGATATCGATGATATTGATGATATCGATAGAGACTGATGTGGATTGAAACAAATAGTTTTTAAAATGACTGCTTTTAGCAGTTGTTTTATTTTATTTTGTGTATTTAAAAGAGATGGTGAGGTATTATATGCTTGAGTTAAAAAATGTTACAAAAAAATACGGCAGTAGGGTTGCAGTTAAGGATTTAAACTTAACCGTTGATAAAGGTGAAGTTGTAGGTTTTTTAGGACCAAATGGAGCTGGAAAATCAACAACAATGAATATGATAACTGGATATTTTGCGCCAACTTCTGGAGAAATATTGATAGATGATAAAAATATTTTATTTAATGATTATGAGTCTAAAGAAAAAATAGGGTATTTGCCGGAGACACCACCATTATATCTGGATATGACTGTAAATGAGTACTTAAACTTTGTGTGCGAAATGAAAAGTGTAAAAAAATCCGATAGAAAAACTAGCTTAGAACATGTATTAAATGTGGTTAAGATAAATGATGTGAGGACAAGACTCATCAAAAATTTATCAAAAGGTTATAGACAAAGAGTGGGACTCGCTCAAGCTATTTTAGGTGATCCTGAGCTTTTAATATTTGATGAACCTACAGTAGGTCTCGATCCAAAGCAAATAATAGAGATAAGGTCTTTGATAGAAGAGCTTGGCAAAAATCACACTATTATCTTGAGTTCACATATATTGTCTGAAGTCAGTGCTGTTTGTAATAGAGTCATCATCATAAATAAAGGTAAAATAGTTGCTTCTGGGAAACCGGATGAGTTGTCTAAAAATTTATCTAGAGCAAAAAATATTTTAATAAGGGTAAAAGGAAAACCGAAGGATATATTAAAGAAACTTCAAGGGGTTAAAGGATTAAAAGTAAAGGAATCAGACAATATTGAACCTGGTGCTGGTGACTTTACAATATCTTTAAGCGATAATCCAAAGGAAGATTTTGACCTGAGAGAAAAGGTATTTTATGCTCTAAGCGATGCTAAAATGCCCATACTTATGATGAAAAGTATAGATCTTTCATTAGAAGATATATTCCTTCAAGTAACAGAAGATGATTCGAAAGCATATGATGAAGAAGATGGTGATGAAAAAGAAGATGAGGAGGATGAAAAAGAATGATAGCTGTATTTAAAAAAGAATTAAGAGCATTTTTTTTCTCTACTATGGGATATGTTTTTATTGGTACCTTTCTTTTAATAAATACTTTGGTCTTTTTATTTTATGTTTTATTCACTCAGTATCCTACGTCTAATTTCGGGAATGTATTGAATTATCTATCTACATTTTTGATATTTATAATACCAATACTTACAATGAGAGCATTTTCAGAGGAAAAGAAAAACAGAACAGATCAATTGTTATACACACTGCCAGTAAAGATATTTTCAATAGTCATAGGTAAATTTTTAGCATCGCTGTGTTTATTTGTAATAGCACTCCTCATAACCAGTATATATGTCATGGTACTCAGCTTTTTTGGCAACATCGCCATTATGCAATTATTAAGTACATATTTTGGTTTCTTTTTATTAGGAACTTCATATATAGCTTTAGGACTATTTATATCCTCTTTTACAGAAAACCAAGTGGTAGCAGCTATTTTAACCATCATATCCTTATTTATGCTTTTGATCGTCGATGCTGTATCAAAGAATCTTTCTGGTACCACATCTAGTGGTGTAATGTTTATAGCTCTCTTAATATTAATTATATGTGCTATGATGTATTATTTTACGAGGAATTATATAATTTCACTTATAATTTTATTTTTAGGAGCAATAATTCTAGCTGTTTTATATTTTTACTTTAAAGATAGCCTCGACGGGATTTTAGGGCAAGCAGGTACATTTATTTCTTTAATTGGGAGATATGAAACTTTTTCAAGTGGAATATTAGATATTGGTTCTATTGTTTATTATATCTCTTTCATTGCAGTCTTTATATACTTAACTTTTGTTAAAATTGAGCAGGAAAGGTTTAATTAGGGAAAATATATGATAAATAAAAATGTTAAAAAGTATAGAACCTATTCAGCCTTATTTATTGCAATAGTGCTTGCAATAGTGGTGGTTGTAAATATGATATTCTCTTCTCTGAATTTGAGGGTAGATTTAACACAGAATAAGCTATATACTTTATCGGATATCACAATTAATCTTTTAAAAGGTCTAAATTCGAAAATAAAGGTTACAGTGCTTGCAGATGAATCCACTGTACCGCTAGATTATACAGAGATATTGAATAAATATAAAGCAAATAGCAATAATATTGAAGTTGTATATAAGGATCCACAAAAAAATCCTCTATATTTTAATGCATATACAGGAGAAACAAATTTTAGTCAGCTATCTATTATAGTTGAAAAAGTAGGATCTAATCCATTAAATTATAGGATTATTCAGAGTTCTGATTTAGAAGTAGCTCAAGGCAGCGTAACTCAATCTAACGTTGAAAAAAGCGTAACTGAAGCTATAACTTATGTAACATCTGATAAAATGAGGACAATATATGTAACTACAGGACATCAGGAAATGGTACTGAATTCTACCATAACAAAGGACATTCAAAATAGAAATTATTCTGTTACCAGCATAAATTTAAATAACGAAGATATATCTTTTGACACTACTGATATGATAATGATGTTCTCTCCTAAAATTGATTTATCTCAAACTGAAGCAAATAAATTAAAGGATTACCTTTCAAAAGGTGGGAGATGTGTTTTTGCAATTGATTATATCAGGGATGATTTTCCTAATTTAAAGAGTTTGATAAATGCATATGGATTAGATTTAAAGAAATCAATAATCATAGAGGCAGATACCAGCAAAGCTAGTCCAAGTACACCATATAATTTCATTCCAACCATTAAAAGTCACGGAATAACGCAAAATATTGGGCAAGGTTCGATTTACTTAAGCTCGAGCATGCCAATTTTGGAGCTTGATACAAGAAAGAGTACTCTTGAATTGACACCGCTCTTAACATCTTCTGCTTTATCCTACGATAAAACTGAGGATTCGCAAAGCATTGATAAAGCAGCAGGAGATGCTTCAGGTCCATTTACTGTTGCTGAACTCGTTATTGATAAAGCTTCAAATACAGGAGCGAGCAAGGATACTGAAGTTTTAGTAGTCTCAACTTCTAGTTTTGTGGATAGCACGTTCTTACAATATGCTGGATCACAGCTTGATTTGGAGCTATTGTTTGGAGCTATCAATTTTATGACGGATAAC
>WQUF01000278.1 GCA_009785875.1 Oscillospiraceae bacterium
ACTAATAAAAAAGGACTAGAATTCCTGATTTGAATTTCTAATCCTAAAATATATATCATCCTAAATTGAAAATTCACACGCTTATGTGTCTACTTTTTTGTATTTAATTCACTCTATATTTTTATCTTATCACTTTGGACATAAAATTTATCCAATCTGGATCTTCTTAAATTATTTAAACCCAAAAATCGAATCAATAAGGAATAATCTATATTCGAGCGATTTAAATCCACATAGCTTTCAATGCCATTTACTCTTCCAGATTTCGAGCATTGCCATATCCCAGTTGTTCCAGTATAATCATTTTTATCTCCATTGAATTTAGTCCAGTGATGGTATTTTCTAAGCCTTTGATCATCTAAAACGTGATCAAACCAATAGCTACTTGAACAAATCATCGGAAAGTAATTGAATTCAGCCAAAGTTTCCAGAAACATCACTGCTATATTAGTCAATACTTTGCTTCCTAATTCTTTCAACGTGTCATCTTCTAAATATAATGCTAAAGGATAGGTCATAGTACGTCCTTTTACAGTATTTATAAAGTGGAGAGCTTCTTTTTTTGCTGCATTAACATCTCTTGCATGGCAGTAATGGTATGCACCAACATGAATACAGTTCTTTAATGCTTCAGTTGCATTTTTAAAAAAGTTCTTATCTATTCTTTCTGGTCCTAAGCTCGCACGCACCATAACAAATTCAATACCATCAGCAAAAACTAGATCCCAATCCATATCCCCTTGGTACTCGTTTACATCGATTCCTTTTATACCCAAAATAATTCACTCCGAATTCTTTATTACATTTTATTATATGTTTCAAGAAGATAAAATTTCACCATAAAATAAAATATCTCTTGTCACAAAAGTCTAATAATATTAAAATAAATAAATGAAAGGAGTTTTTTTAAATGGAAGATGAAAACATTTATATGAGTACTTTTATAGTCCCTCACCCACCACTCGCTGTTCATGAAATTGGATCAGGAGATGAATTAAAAATTCAAAAGACATTAGACTCCTACGAAGAAATAAGTGAAGAAATTGCAAAAATAAAACCTGAGACAATAATTTTCATATCACCGCATAGTATAATGTATGGGGACTATATACACATATCACCTGGAACTAAAGCTTATGGTGATTTTTTAGAGTTTGGGGCAAAGCAAGTTAAATTCAATATGGATTATGATTTTGAATTAATTAATGAAATCAATTCCACATGTAAAATTGAAAACTTTCCGGCAGGAACTTTAGGTGAAAAAAAATCTCGTTTAGATCATGGAGTCATGGTGCCAATGTACTTTATAAATAAGAAATATTCTGATTATAAAATGGTCAGAATTGGAATTTCTGGTTTAAGCTTTAAAGAGCATTATAAGTTTGGCATTATATTGATGAAATGCATTAAAAATTTAAATAGAAAAACTGTGATCATAGCAAGTGGCGATTTATCCCATAGATTAAAATCTTCTGGATCTTATGGATATAGTAAAGAAGGCCCTGAGTTTGATGAGAAAATCTGTAAAATCATAGAATCAAATGACTTTTCTAAATTCTTTGATTTTTCAGAAGACTTTTGTGAAGAAGCTGGTGAATGTGGGCTTAGGTCTTTCATAATCATGGCTGGAGTTTTGGATGGTAAACTTTTAGAAAGCAAGCTTTTAAGTTATGAAGGACCTTTTGGTGTTGGATACGCAATTGGAAGTTTTAAAGCAATAGGTGAAGACTCGTCAAGATTCTTTTTAAAGTCATACGATGAAATGATTAATAAAAAAATTAAAGATATTAGAAAGAATGAAAGCATTTATGTCAGCCTTGCCAGAAGATCTCTAGAACACTACATCAATTTTAAAAAGAGGATGGACGTTCCAAAAGACTTACCTAAAGACATGTTAGGTAAAAAGGCAGGAGTGTTTGTTTCTATAAAAAAAGAGGGTAAATTAAGAGGATGCATTGGGACCATATCGCCAATTCAAAAAAACATAGCCCTTGAGATCATAAGGAATGCCATAAGCTCTGGTACAAATGACCCCAGGTTTAATCCAGTAACGGAAGATGAATTAGATTTTCTGGAATATAGCGTGGACATTTTAGATGAACCTGAATCTATAGAATCAAAAGATTTATTAGACACTAAAGAATATGGAGTTATCGTTTCAAACGGGATTAGGTCAGGGCTCTTACTTCCAAATCTTGAAGGAGTTGATACAGTAGATGAACAAATCTCAATTGCTTTAAGGAAAGCAGGAATTTCTGAGAGGGAAAGCTATAAACTTCAAAGATTTAAAGTGGAGAGATATAAATGAAGGAAGCTCTTTTCTGGGAAAAACAAGAAGAAAACATTCATTGCCTCCTCTGCCCTGTGAATTGCACTATCTCAAATGGTAAATATGGTTTTTGCAAGATAAGAAAAAATATAGATGGGGGTCTTTATGCTTTAAATTATGGGAAAATAACATCTATAGCCATAGATCCCATGGAAAAAAAACCTTTATATAGATTTTATCCTGGAAGCAGGATTCTCTCAATTGGAGGATATAGCTGCAATATGAGATGCCCTTTTTGCCAAAACTATTCAATCTCCATGGAAAAACCAGACTTAATGGATCTTTCCCCGGAAGACCTTTTGAAATTAGCAAAGAAATACGCTCCTTCAGGAAATATAGGTGTTGCATATACTTATAATGAGCCTTTTATAAATTATGAGTACTTATTAGATTCATCCAAATTGATAAAAGAAAACGGGCTAAAAAATGTGATAGTTACAAACGGCTATGTCAATAAAGAGCCGCTTTTAAAAGTGTTGCCTTTTATCGATGCAATGAATATAGATTTAAAAGGGTTTACAGATGAATTCTATAAAAAGCTTTCAGGGAATTTAAATAGCATTAAGAGTATCATTGAAATAGCAGCAAAAATGTGCCATGTTGAAATCACTACCCTCATCATCCCAGGTGAAAATGATTCTAAAGAAGAAATGAAAGAGCTGAGTTCATTTATAGCTAACATCAATGAAGATATTCCACTACATATTTCAAGGTTCTTTCCTAACTATAAGATGCTGGATAAAGAAAAAACCCCAAAGGGAACCCTCTTTGAATTAAAAAAAATAGCAGATGAAAATTTAAAATACGTTTATCTTGGAAATATCTAAATAATTTAATACTAAATTAGTTTAAATATTACTCTTAAATTACTTACAAAAAATCTTCAATATTTTAGTTTACTTTTATTAGTAAAATTGCTATAATATTAATAAAAAGGAGAAAAATATGTGGAGATCACTTAAGAAAATGACTATTAGGCTAATAGTTTTTATTTCGATGACAATCTTTTTTGCAAATACATATGTTATTAGCAACGCATTAACTGTTAACTCTGTAAATACTCAACCTGCTACTTACAAAAAAATAACGCCACAAACTGCAATGTATTTTATGAAAAAATATAAAAATTTCATTATATTGGATGTTAGAACTAAAGAAGAATATGATAAAGAAAAAATAGCTGGAGCAATTTTAATGCCGTATACTGATATAGCAAAAAGAGCACCTGTTGAAATAAAGAATAAATATTCTCTAATATTTGTATATTGCAGAACCGGTGGAAGAAGCTCAATCGCAGCACATGAACTGGTTAAATTAGGATACATAAATGTATATGATATCGGTGGAATTAGTAGTTGGCCTTATGGAACTGTAGTCAAAAAATAGTACTTATTTCTTCAAACACCTTACTCTCGAAATGTATAACATTATAGGGACAAGGTGTTGTTTTATTTTTCCCATATAAATAGATTTTTTACATATTTTAAGAAATTTAAAAAAAACTTGGAGCTAATATTAGTATATTATAAAATACTTATATATATTTCCTTTTAATTGATTATATTATGAAAAAAATGGCAATTAATAAATTTATTTATTTTAAAATACGTATTTTAGTTTACTTTTATCGAAAAATTGCTTATAATTATATTTATTAATGGGGGGGAAAATATATGTCTAAACCGATGAAAAAATTAACTATTTATTTAACTGTTCTAGCAACTATATTGAGCATATTTGTTATTACTGTATTTGCTGCTAATACTACCAGCGTTACTCTAGCGAATAAAACTTCTAATTCATTTACAGTCAATGTAACCTTTCCTGTATCAGGTGCAACAGGAAATAAACTAGAACTATTCGATCAAGCTACTAAAAAGACTTATAATTTCGATGGTATCACGCAGGCCAATGTCTTAAATGGAGCATACACTGCTAAGAATTTAACTCCTGACACAACCTACATAATAAGGCTCACTTATTTATCCGATAATAAGTCGGTATACAAAGATTATAGCCTTAAAACAGCGCAAGCTATTGTACAAGCTCCATACAAACAAGTAACGCCACAACAAGCTTATGCTATGATGCAAAAATATAAGAACTATACTATATTAGATGTTAGACCAAAGACAGAATACGATAAAAGTAGAATAGCTGGAGCAATTTCTATGCCATATGCTGATGTAGCAAATAGGGCACCAGCCGAATTAAAGGACAAGTATGCTTTGATATTCGTATATTGTGCTGCCGGTTGTTCTGCAAGCTCACTAGCAGCAAATGATTTAGATAATATGGGATATATGAACGTATTTGATATCAAAGGTGGAATTACCGCTTGGCCTTATGGAACTGCATCTGGCTCAACAAATACTACGGCTATCCCTAATACTAATACCACTGCTATAGCTAATACAACAGCTTCAACTAACACCACACAACCTTCTTCTTCGAAAGGATATACAACCATAACACCTCAACAAGCTTACACTATAATGCAGAAAAATAAAAATTATACTTTAATAGATGTTAGACCAAAAGCAAATTATGATTTAAAGAGAATAGATGGTGCAATTTCTATGCCATATGCTGATTTAGCAAGCAGAGCACCTGTTGAATTACCAAATAAAAATGCTTTGATATTTGTGATTTGCCAAAAGGGTGTTACAAGCCCAAAAGCATCTGCTGATTTAGTAGCTATGGGATATACAAATGTATATGAAATTGGTGGTGGAATGGATAACTGGCCTTATGCAACTGTAAGCAACACTACCACAGCTAATACCACTGCTATAGCTAATACTACTAGCAACACTACTACAGCTAATACCACTGCTATAGCTAATACTACTAGCAACACTACTACGACTAATACTACAGCTTCAACTAACACCACACAACCTTCTTCTTCAAAAGGATATACAACCATAACACCACAACAAGCTTATACTATTATGCAGCAAAATAAAAACTATACTTTAATAGACGTTAGACCAAAAGCAAATTATGATTTAAAGAGAATAGATGGAGCAATTTCAATGCCATATGCTGATTTAGCAAGTAGGGCACCTGTTGAATTACCAAATAAAAATGCTTTGATATTAGTAATTTGCCAAATGGGCGTTACAAGTCCAAAAGCAGCAGCTGATTTAGTAGCTATGGGATACACAAATATATATGAAATTAGTGGTGGAATGAATAACTGGCCTTATGCAACTGTAAGCAATTAAATATTTTAACAAAACACCTTACATTTAAAAGTAAGGTGTTTAGTTAAAATTCTTTTATATCTTCATCATAATCAACATCATCTCTACCAAAACCAAATAGCGAATAAAACTCTCTTTTATATCCTTTGATATCTGTCAATGTTTCTACATTCTCACTTCGGATTAATGGCCAAAGTCTTTCAATTTTATTTTGTACATCTGCTTTCATCTCATAATCATCCATCCTAATGCGATTCTTTTCATCGAAAAAGTTATCTTTTCCCGAATAAAGTTTATCCCGAAATAATCTCTCAATTTGCTCAAAACATCCTTCATGAGTTCCATTTTTCTTCATGATCTCATATAATAAAGATATATATAAAGGAACTACAGGAATAGCAGATGAGGCTTGAGTCACTAGAGCCTTATTAATTGAAATAAATGCACCTCCATTATAATTTTTAAGTTTCTCATTTATTTTACAAGAGAAATTTAAAAGATCATCCTTAGCTTTTCCAATTGTACCATCTTTATAGATTGGATGGGTAAGAGGTGACCCAATGTAAGAATAAGCGATTGTTTTAAATCCATCAGCAATAAGATCCTCTTTAATCAGTTTATCTATCCACATATTAAAGTCTTCTCCGCCCATGACTTTTATAGTTTCTAGAATCTCCTCATCATTTGCAGGCTCAATTAAAATATCGCTTACAACACCTGTATGAAAATCGACAGTTTTGCTTTCATAACTTGCACCAATTGGTTTTAACACTGATGAATATGTAACATTTAAATTAGGATCGTGCCTTTTCGGAGAAGCTAAACTATAAATAAGTAAATCTACCTTTTCTCCACCGAATAAGTCTCTTGATGCTGATACTACTTCATCTTTTACTTCATTAGAAAAAGCATCTCCATTGATAGTTTTAGTTGGTATGTTATACTTTTTAGATATAGATTCAAATGCTAGATTATTATAAAAACCAGCAGTAGCAGTGCGGTTTTCTGAGGATTCTCTTTCAAAGGAAACTCCTATCGTCTTTGCGTCATAACAAAATGCAGAAACCACTCTTGATGCTAATCCATAACCGCTGGATGATCCAATTACAATCACGTTTTTAGGTCCATTTCCATGTTTATCTTTTATTTTTAATGCAGCGTTCACCATGTCTTCAACATTTTTAAAACATCCTACAGGATGAGCAGTTGTGCATATGAATCCTCTTATTTTTGGTTTAATTATCAAACTTAAAACCTCCATTATCCTCAATTTACCTTATAATATAATCGCCAAATAGAGATATTTTTATACTACAATAGATGTAGATAATTTGTAGCTTCTTCGCACCATTCAAGATAAGCGGTAAAAACTTTCACACCAAACGTAACAGTTAAAAGATAATAAAGATGTGACTCATCCTCATTAATCACATTTTCAAGATTTTTAACTGCATTTAATAAAAGAGGAAGTTCTTCTTTAATCTTTGATTCGAAATTTTCAATATGAGCTATTGCAGCTTCAGCACCAGCTTCACTCCCGAAGAATAATTTTAATAAAGTTTCATAGCGCAATTCATCCTTGTATACAGGTAGCTGCAACCAGTTTTTTAAATAGCTCAGACCTCTTTTTGTTATAGTATATACTATTTTATCCCGACCATTTTCATTTGTTTTTGAACTTTCAACTAATTTATTTATAACAAGCTCTTTTAAAGTTGGGTAGATACTTCCAAAGCTTGCACTCCAAAAAAACTTTAAATAGGAGTCCATTCGTTTTTTGATTTCATATCCAGTCAAATCCTCGTGACTTAGTAGACCCAAAATCACGCAATCCAGCTTCTTCTCATTTGCCATCTTTTAACCACGCCTTCTCATAGAGTATTTTAGCACCTTTTTAGGGCACGAGTCTACACACGCACCACATTGGATACATTCAGGACTATCAATGCTGCCATCTTTCACAGCCTTTTCAACATTGATGCACATTGGGCAAACATTATTGCATTTTTTACAAGATACACATTCATTGTATTTTGCTGAAACATATAGGCCCGGTAAATGAAGGAGTTTTCGCAATTTAGTACCAATCACCATAAAAGGTGCCATCCAACAGAAATAATGGCAAAATGTTCTTTTTCCACCGATTAAAGCCGGAAGCAGCATTAATAGCACAATAATATAATAAATTATATAGGACTGTATATCTATCATTGAAATACCATGCTCTGTTCCGTAAAAAAAGTCAACCTTTATGATTTTGCCTTTGTAAATGTAGGAGAAAATCACTATTGCAATCCATATGAACCAAATAACGTATTTTATATAGTTTTTCAGACCTTGTTTCGGAATTTTATCGCTTACGAGAAAAGCACACTCTTGTAATCCCCCTCCAGGGCATAGATATGCACAAAACAACCTACCGAAAAAAACGCTCACGATAAACATAGCCACAAAGATGATAAAGCTCCCGTTGATTATACCTTCAAATCCAGAATTGATGATCAATGCTGGTGAGAAATAGTAAAGAGTTATTGGAAAAAAGAGCAGAGATACAATTAATATTAACTTGCGGAATCTTTGCCTAGTCATACTCTACACTCCTATATATCAGTTTGATATATTCATCATATATCAGGCTGATATATTTGTCAATATGTGAATAGACTTTATAACAATTCTATATGTTATGGATCATTTCATTTAGAAAAAGTAAATACTTTGAATATATAGTTTATATTATTAATATTTATACAAAATTGTGAATAAAGTTTAAAAAAATAAAAGCTCCTAGTAAAATTAAATTGGAAACAATTTTAACAAAGGAGCTTTTATAATGACTAAATCACAATTTAATTCTACATGCATTGAAAAAATTTATCAACCCAAAAGTTTTGAAAATTAATACTTTACTCTCCAACAAACAAGTCTTCAAAAACTTGTGATAAATCAATCTCAACTTCTTCCAATATATTAACATGAATAACCTCATTTTCGGTATAAAGCCTTGGTACATATCGACCATTTTTCATTATATAGACACATACTGTTTTATTATCTGGGTGAACTGTCCAATATTCCTGCACTCCATATTTTTCATATAATTCCTTTTTATATCCTTCGTTCATTTTTTCAACATTTTGTATTGAAATTTCAATGATTAGTTCTGGTGCTCCACTTACATAATATTCCCCGATTTTCGACTTATTCACTATTATAGAGCTTGGTACTACTATATTATCATCAGAAAAATATACTCCAATATGCGGTAAGTATTCATATTGCTTCTCTTTTTTTAGATAATCACTAAATGCCATAATAAGATTTCTACCAACAATCGCATAGTTTATATCATCGAATTCCCTAAGATATTCTTTCCCATCTAAAACCTCAGAAAAAGGATACTCTCTAAAACCAAAAACTTCGGACAATAAAGAATCAATTTCGTCATTGGTGAGAACATCGCTAATTTGATTATCAACACAGCTAATAGAGAATGCATAAGGAAAATATTTGATATTATCTTGCCCATCACATAATACCAAGTGGCTTAATGCTTTTAATTCATATTTACCATCATTTAATCTGAAAATTTTAAAAACTCGTTCTTCGATATCAAAAAGCCAATACTCGAGAGCTTTTATCTCGTAGTCATACTCTTTAATATTATTATTTTCCGAATCGATATATGTTACTCTTTCAATTCCTTCGTGTTTAAACAGGGTAGCAGCTTTATAAATACCACTATCATGAGTAACAACACGAACTACAATTGATTGATTGTCAATTGCATTATCTATAGCCTGCTTTATTTTTTCAAGAATCTCAGATAAACTTGGAAAACAAAAAATAAAACTTTTTAAATCAAATTCATTCGCAGTATCCGGTGAACCAGCTACATCAAAATATCCCATTGGCATACACCTCTTTCTTTTTCTTCATTATATCACAACGCACAAAGCATTTATTTAAAAAATTATAGTCTTTTGAAAGTGAAGTCAACTTTTACATCTATTTTAGTATTAATAA
Source organism: Oscillospiraceae bacterium (assembly GCA_009785875.1). Lineage (GTDB taxonomy): Bacteria > Bacillota > Clostridia > Clostridiales > Clostridiaceae > WQUF01. The sequence goes on from WQUF01000278.1 coordinate 9,565, forward strand.
TTATGTTAAAATAAACTAGATAGTTTTTTAGGGGGCAATTTCCATGAGTGTTAAAAATAAAAGTCGTAAATTAAGTAATTCTACTAATAAAAAAATAAGTATAGTATCTACTTTAATTACTTTAATATTAGCTTTAGTTATTGGAGTTGTTTTAAGTTATATCTTGTGGAATATAGCAAATGATAAGATTATAGCTGCGAATTCCCTAAATACTGATTCGGCTGACATCAAATTTGCTAATCAAACCTTCATAATAAATTCAAGAGACACAATAGATTCAAGTGACTCAATAAAGCCAAGAGATGTTCCTTTACTGGAATTAGGTGAAAAACTTGGTACTTTATCTATACCTTCCATCAATCTTGTCTCTCCAATTTACGTTGGTGATTCTCCTGATGTACTCCATAAAGGAGGTTGTGGCATGGATACGCGTATGAAGTATCCTGGTCAGAATGGAAATGTTGTACTTGCTGGGCACACTAATCTAGTGTTTAAGATACTCGGAGAAGCAAAAGATGGTGATGAAGTGATTATAGATACATATTATGCTACGTTTACCTATAAGATCATATCTCATGAAATTACACAATACGACGATCCAACTATTATAGTTCCAAAAAATACTGAATTTTTAACATTGTATACTTGTTACCCATTTAATTTTCTTGCACCGACAGATAAGAGATATGTTGTGAAATGCGATTTAGTAGAGAGTCAAGATAAGAATGAAATAAAAAAATTAATACCCTTTTGATCACTTTACAATCAAAAGGGTATTTTTTAGATTGTTCTTAAGCTATGCATTGTCTCTAATGATTTTGCACATTATACAATTATCTTTTTTAATTAACTGAATTTCCCTTTTGCTTTTTTAATTCTTGAATTTGAACCTTTGTAAGACCAGTAAAATCCATAATAGTAACAATATCTATATTCTTTTTTATCATATTTCGAGCAATCTCTTTTTGATTTTCTCGGACAGCTTCGATTTTTTCCAGATCTTTTTTCTGAGCAAGCTCATTTAAAGCTTCAATTTTTTCTTCTTCTTTTTCTTTAAGTGCTTCATCCTTTTTTTTAAGTACTTCATCCTTTTTTTTAAGTGCTTCATCTCTATCTTTTAGTATTTTTATTATGTCATCTCTATAAAGATCATCAAATATCCTTTCTAACCCAGTCATTTTGATCCACTCCCTTACTTTATATAAAAAATCTCCGTCTATAAATTTATAAGATGCAGCTATAATTCCTGCTATCATTAGATTCTTATGTCGATAGGTAAAACTCTGGATTTTCACCTCGGTTTTTTCCCCCAACCCACACCGGACAGGCGACTTTCATCGCATACGGCGTTCCATCTTAATTTGGAGAGATACTCATTTATTTGAATATCTCTTTATTCAATGAATTAAAACTTATCTTCTATCTTATAAAGTTATCTTTATAAGGTTTTTGTATAATAACTTAGATCTATATTCACTGTTAGTAAAATTTCTTCCAAATTCGCAACCTATTATCTTAAAGTATTCTTGTCAATACTTTGTTTTATAGATTGTTTGCCAAGCTTTCGTATGACTAGTCTCTTTCGCCTAACTTGACAAATTAGAATTTTGTTTTACTTCTCAAATTAAGACTAAGGTCCTTCGCTCCCCCATATTTCTTGATATGGGATCTTA
>WQUF01000279.1 GCA_009785875.1 Oscillospiraceae bacterium
TTCTACAATTTCAGCATCAGCTTTCATCTTGTTTTTAATTTCAGACTTAGCAAGTCATGATAAACGTTACATTTTTACTAAGGTAGCTGGTTTTGTTACTATTTCTATATTGTTAATATGGTTTTTGGCATCATTTCCATCATGGAAACTCTTTAATTCTTCAAAATACAGGAACATAATTTCCATTTCCAATAATGGGAATTTTGATCAAGATGTACCAAGAGTCCAGAGCTCGCAAGACATCCCTATTGTAGACATGGTTACAGCAAGACAGCTTGGTGACCGCACAATGGGATCCATGGAAAATTATTTGTCCCAATATGAAGTAGACGGTGAATATAATCTGATAACCTATAAAGGTACATACTATCGCATTTCGCCAATTTTGTATGGTGGATTTTTCAAGTATCTTAACAGCAAAAGCAACGGCATTCCAGGTTATGTACTCGTGAACATCTACACCCAGGAAGCTACACTTATTACATTGGATAAACCAATGAGGTATTCACCATCTGCATACTTTGGTAATTTGCTTAAGAGGCATCTTAGGCAGAAGTATTCTTCTTATATCTTCGGTAAAGAGCAATTTGAGATCGATGATGAAGGAACACCATTCTACATTGTACCAGTTGAAAAGCCAACTGCAGGATTGTTCGGAGCACATGTTGTTGATAAGGTTATCTTAGTAAATGCAGTAACAGGTGATATGGAGGAGAAATCTGTTCAAGATGTTCCCACTTGGGTGGATCATGTGTTTTCGGTGAGCTATCTTATGGACAGAGTTGATTGGTATTATGGATATACTAACGGCTTTTGGAATTCTGTATTCACCAAAAAAGATGTGCGTAAAACAAGCTACAGCTTCGACGAGTCGCAGTATTACTTTATAGCAAAGAAGGATGGAGTCTACCTCTATACAGGGATCACATCTGCTGGAAAAGATGAATCAAATATTGGTTTTATCCTCGCAAATGTGAGAACCGGACAGATTACGTATTATTCCGGTCCTGGTGCAGAAGAGTCCTCAGCTCAAGCGTCAGCTGAAGGTGTGGTTCAGCAGTTCGGCTATAAGGCTGGACCTGTAATGATCGTTAACATTGATGGGGTTGAAACCTATTTTATGACGCTGAAGGATAACCAACAATTAGTAAAAAAGGTTGCCTTGGTTAATAAAAAGAATTATACAATAGCGGTGGTGGAAGATACCATTACTCAGGCGGTCAATTCATATCGTGCTAAGTTTTCAGGCCAAGCTGATGTAGAACTTACCAATAAAGAAGGTATGATTTCAGAATTGTACACCGCAATCAAAGGTGGCGACACGTATTTTTATTTCAAAATACAAGGTGATAAAGTGTTATACGTATCTTCAATTTTAAACAATGACCATCAGGTGGCAATGAAGATCGGCGATACAATTTCTATGGAGTACGTTTTAGTAAATGACGACACCGCAATCGTAAATAGCATTTCAATTAAATGATAATGTTTATAATGGCTGTTTATACGCTGAAGCGTATAAACAGCCATTATTGATATAATAAACCTAAATAGTGTCAACTATATTTGAATCACGCCATTCTCTTCTCAATTTTCAAACTAGCCTCTTTACTATGAGCATTAATGAAAACTTTTCCTCCAATCGGCACCGTGAGAATAGGACTTACATGCCCAAAATTAACATTGCAAATAACAGGCAATGCATCTAATTCTTTCTTAGAATCTATGATCTTCCTCATTATATCCATGTTAATAGCAGACTTATTCTGAAACCTGCCAATTACAATCCCCTTTACCTGATCAAAACCAGGAAGATGAATTATAGACTGAAGATTCCTATCCCATTCCACATAGTTGGTCAAATAGTCATCCTCTAAAAACAAAACAGAATCCTTTAAGCCTGGAAAAAACTCTGTCCCCTGAAGCAAATTCAAAGTGCATAAATTCCCACCTATAATAGTCCCTTCGCATTCCCCTTCATGTATAACAGTATACCCATCATTATCGATAAAATGCCTATAATCTTGATTCAAATACCATTCATCGTCGCTCCAAGTTTCAGAAGGAAGTATTTCAAATTCTTCTTCATTCATGAGGCATTTTTTAAAATACTCTATTGTATATTCATTTCCCTTCTCCATTCCAAACGTCGAAAAGTGAGGACCATAATAAGTCACAAGACCAGTCTTAGCATAAATCGCATTAGAAAGAGCTGTAATATCAGAATAACCACATAATACTTTAGGATTATCCCTTATGCTACCATAATCAATATATTTTAAGAGCTGATTTGAATTAAAACCACCGATTACAGTCAAAATTCCCTTAACATTACCATCACAAAAAGCATCGTGCAAATCATAAATCCTAGACTCTATAGATGAAGAAAAGAATTCATCGCAAGTCTTAACATGTTTTCCAAAAGTAACTTTAAACCCCATATCATTTAAAACTTTTGTAGCATATTCAATTTGATGTTTAGATAAAATACCCAAACTCCTCGCAGGAGCTATAACTCTAATTTCATCGCCTTTTTTTAATTTATCTGGAAACATATAATCCTCCTTTAAAATTCTAAATTTCCTGTAGTCCTTGGAAATGGTATTACATCTCTAATATTAGCCATACCTGTTAAATACATCAGCATCCTTTCAAAACCTAACCCATAGCCAGCATGCTTTGTACCGCCATATTTTCTGAGCTCAAGATACCACCAGTAATTCTCTTCATTCATATGAAGTTCGCTGATTCTTTTCTTGAGCACATCATAACGCTCTTCCCTTTGAGAACCACCGATGATCTCTCCCACAGAAGGCACAAGTAGATCCATCGCAGCCACTGTTTTGCCATCATCATTTAATCTCATATAAAAAGCTTTAATATCTTTTGGATAGTCTACCACAAATACAGGTCTTTTAAACACCTCTCCAGCTATATACTTTTCATGCTCTGTTTGGATATCCATTCCCCACCAAACAGGATACTCAAATTCCTTATGAGATTCTTTTAAAATATCGATAGCTTCAGTGTAAGTTATCCTTCCAAAATCAGAATTAACCACATTATCCAGCTTTTCCATCAATCCCTTATCTATCATCTTATTTAAAAACTCCATCTCTTCAGGAGCATTTTCTCTAACATAATTTATTATATATTTAACCATATCCTCTGCTAGATCCATATTATCAGATAAATCAGCAAAAGCAATTTCCGGTTCAATCATCCAAAATTCTGCAGCATGTCTAAAAGTGTTTGAGTTTTCTGCTCTAAAAGTTGGTCCAAAAGTGTAAGTCTTTTTGAATGCTAAAGCATAACATTCAGCATGTAGTTGTCCTGTAACAGTTAAATTAGACTCTTTACCAAAAAAATCCTTTGAAGTATCCACGTTTCCATCTTTATCCTTAGGAACATCTTTTAAATCCAAAGTAGTAACTCTAAACATCTCTCCAGCACCCTCTGCATCTGTCCCGGTTATTATGGGTGCATGAAGATAAACAAATCCTCTCTCATTAAAGAATTTATGAATTGCAAAAGCTGCAAGAGATCTCACTCTAAATACTGCAGAAAATGTATTGCTCCTCGGTCTTAAATGTGCAATTGTCCTTAAATATTCAAAAGAATGCCTCTTTTTTTGCAATGGATAATCTAAGTCAGATGTACCTTCAACGGTTATTTCCTTTGCTTTAATTTCAAAAGGTTGCTTTGCTTCAGGAGTCAATATGAGCATTCCACTAACAGATATGGAAGTGCATATTGGAAGCTTTGTAACATCTTTAAAATTGCTAAGTGATTCTTCAAATACAATCTGAGCATTCTTAAAAAAACTTCCGTCATTGATCTCAATAAATCCAAAAGTTTTTGAATCTCTTAGAGTCCTGATCCAACCTTTGATTAAGACTTCTTGATCTTTGTAGTCTTCATAGTTCTTAAACAGTTCTTTGATTTCCATAATTATACCTCCAATTTTTAAATATAAAAAAGCCCTACATCCGTAAGGGACGAAAGGCTTAAGGTTTCCGCGGTACCACCCATTTTGTTTTGATTCACATCAAGTTTATCCCACAAATTTGAGAAGACCATTAAAATCAAAACCACTTTTCTCCTTAAGGCGGAAAACCATAAAACCTACTTTATCTTATAAAAATTTTCGGCAATATAGCTCAGGGGCGTTTTTCATTAGTGTCCGTTTACCAGGCTTTCACCAATCCCAGCTCTCTTTAAAACAAAGACAGAAATTACTCTTCCCATCATAGCCTTTATATAATAAAAATATCTTATCACGAAAAAAAAATTTGTCAAGAGATTTTGGTTCTCATTTTTTAGAAATCGCTCCTTTTAAACCACAATTAATTTATAAATACGTTTTCAAATGGTGACATATCATCATGAATATGTTATCATGAACTTATACAGATATTTTAAATCATAAGAAGGGGGTAAAACATGGCTAAACCAAACATTTTATTGACAAGAATTGACAATAGACTTATTCATGGACAAGTTGGAGTAACCTGGGTTTCTACAATTGGTGCCAATCTTATCGTAGTAGTTGATGATGAGGTGGCTAATGAACCTCTTCAGCAAAAGCTTATGGAGGTGGTTGCAGAATCATCAAATGCTGGAGTTAGGTTTTTTACAATCCAGAAGACAATAAATGTAATTCGCAAAGCAGCATCGTCACAAAAGATTTTCATCGTATGCAGAACACCGGAAGTGGTGAAAAAGCTCATTGATGGAAACGTCCCCATAACAACTGTAAACGTTGGGAATATGCATTTTTCACAGGGTAAACGTCAAATAAGCAAGAAAGTTTACGTGGATGATAACGACTATGAAACACTAAAGTATATTAAATCTAAAGGTGTAGATGTTTATATTCAGGATATACCTGGAGATCCAAAAGAAAATATTTAATTAATTTTTAAGGAGGTCTACTTTATGAGTGTTACACTGATTCAAGGCATTTTGATTTCAATTTTCGCACTTATAGCTGGTATCGATTTTTGGCTAGAAGCATTTTTTATTTTCAGACCTATCATTGTCTGTACGATAACTGGTATTATCCTGGGAGATTGGCGTTTAGGCCTTGTTGCAGGAGCTCTTACAGAACTTGCCTTTGCTGGACTTACACCTGCTGGAGGAACTCAACCTCCAAATCCAATTCTGGCTGGTGTAATGACAACTGTCCTTGCACACACTACTGGCAGTGACCCCACTACTTCAATAGGACTAGCATTACCTTTCAGCTTTTTAATGCAATACATTATTTTATTCTGTTATTCAAGTTTTTCATTCTTTATGGCAAGAGCTGATAAAGCTGCTGAAGAGGCCGATACTGAGACCATTGTGAAGTTAAACATAATGCTTACTGCAATTATCGCTGCCCTTTATGCCATTGTTGTATTCCTTTGTGCATATGTAGCACAAGGTCCTATGCAGACTTTTGTAAATAACATGCCTGCCTGGTTAAAACATGGCTTTGAAATCGCAGGAGGAATACTCCCAGCTGTAGGTTTTGGAATGCTTTTAAGGGTTATGCTAAAAGCTCAATATATACCTTACTTGATAGTAGGATTTTTGATGGCAGTCTATTTACCAATAAGCAATTTACTTCCAATTGCTCTAATAGGTACAGCGTTTGCTGTTTATGAGTACTTTATCTCTAAAAATAAACAACAAACAGCAGTAGCAAGTACAAATAATGGGGGGGGAGATGACGATGATGGCGAAGGAATCTAATATTACAACTAAAAATGACGAACCTGCAAAAATGTTCACAAATAAAGATATTACTATGCTTGCAATTCGTTCTATGTTCTTACAAGCAAGCTTTAACTATGAAAGGATGCAGTCAGGAGGATTCTTAGTAGCTCAATTACCATATTTAAAGAGAATATATAAAGATGATAAAGAAGGTCTTTCAAATGCAATGAGGGATGACCTTGAATTCATCAATACTCATCCAAATCTCGTTGGTTTCTTGATGGGATTAATCATTTCATTAGAAGAAAATAAAGAAGATAGAAGCTTGATTAAAGGTCTTAAAGTTGCGTTATTCGGACCACTTGCCGGTATTGGGGATGCTATATTCTGGTTTACAATATTGCCTATCGCTGCAGGTCTTTGCGCATCTTTTGCACAACAAGAGAATCCATTAGGTCCAATATTGTTTTTCTTGATATACCTAACCATATGGATCCTTAGGATTGTTTGGACTCACATGGGTTATAACATGGGTACAAAAGCCATCGATTTAATTAAGACAAGCTCCCAAACTATATCAAAGGCAGCTACAATTTTAGGAGTTACTGTTATCGGTGGATTGATCGCAACTTATATCAACATTCAAGTTGCTCTGCAAATTGTAGTAAATGATCAAAAGACTGTATCAATTCAAACAGACTTTTTAGACAAGATATTTCCAAAGATTTTACCACTCGGTTACACTTTCCTTATATACTATCTCTTAAGGAAAAAAGTCAGCCCAGTTTTGCTAATATTTGTTACATTTATCTTGGCAATTATTTGCTCTTTCTTTGGTATATTATAATACTTTAAAAATCAGACCCACTACTACAAGTAATGGGTCTGATTTACTTATAAGAAATTAATTTGACTAGGATACTGCCATTTTTGTAATTCTTCCATTTCAAAATAATCAGGCTCTTTTCCTTTATTAACAGCTAATGCATGATAATATAATTCTGCTAGTTCTTCTACATAGGCAGCTTTTAAATATGCTTCATACATATTTCTTTCATCTATAGCGACTACTCCATGTTTTTCCAATAAAAAAACATCAGCTTCCATGCAGCTTTCGATTATGCTATCAGCAAGCTCTGGTGTTCCGGGCCGTCCATAAGGTGCTACTGGAACTCTAGCTTTTGATAGCCCTAAACTAATTACTTCATAGACAATCGCTGGAATTTCTTTTTTTAATAGTGCAAAAGTTGTAGCATACATAGAATGTGTATGGGCTATAGCATTTACTTTTGGTCTTTGTTTATAAATCATCAAATGCATCAAAGTTTCACTGGTTGGTTTTAAATTCGACAAATTTTCGATTACATTTGCATTTAGGTCTATTACAATCATATCTCTTTGGTTCAAGACTTCTCTATCTATACCTGTAGGGGTGATAACGACATAACCGGTCTCAAAGTCTTTTGCACTAAAATTACCGGATTTATGCTTGCACAATCCATCTCTTTGTGCCCTTTTTGCAATTTCACATACTTCTTTTTTCAATGCTTCTAACATATAAAAACCTCCTCATAAACATAAAAGTAACAAATATTAAGAGAATCAGAAATCAACCAGAGTAAAAAATTTATCATTAAGATTATGAATCTATAGATTTACTTTGTCAACAGCAAATTCATCAAAGAAATCATGGAAAAAATTTATTTAACATCTTAGCAATGAAACTTATTTGTTTGAATATTTTTGTGATATAATAAAGATGATAAATTATTAGGAAGGAGCGTAAAAATTGTTATGGATAATTTAAACAAAAAAAGAGGATTATCACATGAAGCTTATGGCGGCGTTAAGGGGAAGGATTACATTCCATTTATTGGTAAAAAGGTAAACCAACCTGAATTAACAGTTTGGTCAATTCTTGGCGGTGTTATTTTTGCTATTTTCTTTGCTGCTGCTAATACTTATCTGGGTTTAAAAGCAGGGATGACGATTTCTGCCGGAATACCTTCAGCCATCTTAGGAACAGCACTACTTAGGGCATTTAGGAGAAGAAACATACTTGAAAACAACATGGTTTCAGGTGTGGCTGCAATGGGGGAATCTTTAGCGGGAGGAGTTATCTTTGTATTACCTGCACTTTTACTTATGAATTTTAAACTTCCATTTGGTGAATCTATATTAGCTTGCTTAATTGGAGGACTCATCGGAATAGTCTTGATAATTCCTCTTAGAAGAAATTTAATCGTAGATGAACATGGGGGAGAGCTTAAATTCCCAGAAAGCATGGCAGCGGCTGAGGTACTGGTAAATGCAAACGAAGGTGGAGCTGGTCTTGTTACAGTTATTACTGGTATTATTGTAGGTGGAGTTTATAAGTTTTTACAAAATGGTTTAGCTCTATTTACCGAAAGCCCAGGAGCTGAATTAAAACCACTTCCTGGCTCATACTTAGGAGTTAATTCACTTGCATCACTGCTTGGCGTAGGATACATCGTAGGACTTGATGCCGGAATATACATGTTCGGTGGAGGTGTTTTAGCGTACTTAATCATAGCACCACTTATCAAATTCTTTGGAGCATCAGCAGCTGTAGCTATAGCCCCTGCAACAACACTTTTAAGCGATATGGCATCCAGTGCAATTAGAGGTCAATACATTAAGCCAATAGGTGCCGGTGCAGTTGCAATGGGTGGATTTATATCTATTATAAGAACGTTTCCAACCATAGTGAGATCTATAAAAAATACCTTAAAGAAAAAAGCAGGTGACTCATCGGAAGATGCACAAAATAGCGATTTGCCGATGTCGATAATAATTGGAGCTGCTGTATTTGCATTTTTACTAGTATGGCTTTTACCACAAATACAAGCTGGATTCTTAGTATCATTAGCTGTCATCGTTTTCTGCTTCTTGTTCTCAGTGGTTTCTGCGAGGATGTGCGGTATAATTGGAGCATCAAATAACCCAGTATCAGGTATGACTATTGCATCATTATTATTTATAACGACGATATTTAAAGCTACAGGTGTTATTGGAGACGCAGGAATAATCGCCGCAATTGTTGCTACGAGCATTGTGTGCATTTCTATTGCAGTAAGCGGTGGTGTTGCTCAATCTCTAAAGACAACGTTTATAATAGGCGGAACTCCAAGAAAGATGGAATATACTATGTATCTTGGAATTGCAGCTTCATCAGTTGTTATCACCGGAGTCATATTGCTTTTAAATACCACATATGGTTTAGGCGGACAAGCTTTTTCAGCCCCTCAAGCTGGAGTTATGGCTACTTTAATAACAGGAATAATGAATGGTAATCTTCCTTGGCTTTTAATTTTTGTTGGTGCTTTTATAGCTATATTCTGTTTTATTTTAAAATTACCTATACTTACAATTGCTCTTGGTATATACTTACCAATAGACTTAAGTGCTGCAATTTTAGTTGGTGGAATAATAAGATGGCTTGTTGACAGGAAATTTAAAAATGATGAAAATACTAAAAAGAGTGCTGTTGAAAAAGGAACGCTTTTAGCTTCAGGGCTTATAGCTGGGGAAGCAGTTATTGGAATACTTATTGCTTTACTTGCTTTCTTTAATGTTGATTTAACAGTAGTTGGCTCAAGCCTTTGGACATCTTTAGGCGGTACTTCCGGTCCACCTATCATGATTTTGTCATTATTGATATTCTTAGCATTAGGATATTGGGTATATAATTACTCAATTAAAAAAGACTAATGATGTTAACGAGTTTCAGTTAAAATATAAAAAATAGAAGAAAGGACAAAGAAAAATGGATTTTAACAGTTTAGATCCAAAAGAAGTATTTTATTATTTCCATGAGATTTCTCAAATACCAAGAGGATCCGGAAATGAAAAAGGAGTAAGCGATTACTTAAAAAAATTTGGTGAATCACTTGGACTTAAGACTATTCAGGATGATGTCTTAAATGTAATAATTAAAAAGCCTGGAACAAAGGGATATGAAAATTCTGACACAGTAATACTCCAAGGTCACATGGACATGGTGTGTGAAAAAAATAAAGATACTGTACACGACTTTTTAAAAGATCCTATCGATTTATATGTTGATGGTGACTATATAAAAGCCAGGGGAACGACTTTAGGAGCAGATAACGGCATTGCAGTTGCTATGATTATGGAAATTCTTGCATCAAAAAAAATAGAGCATCCACCTATAGAAGCTTTGTTTACAACTAATGAAGAAGTGGGTATGACTGGTGCATTTGGGCTTGATCCTGAAAATATTGAAGGAAGATATTTAATAAATGTAGATTCTGAAGAAGAAGGATCGCTTTTAGTAAGCTGTGCCGGTGGAGTCACTAATACAGTTATGCTTCCTATACAAAAAACTTCTAAGGCAAAAAAAGATTTTTATTCCATATTCATAACAGGACTTTTTGGTGGGCACTCCGGAATAGACATAAATAAAGAAAGAGGTAACGCCAATAAATTATTAGGAAGGCTATTGAATTCTCTTAGAAAAGAATTGGATTTTGAGCTTGTTTCCATCAATGGTGGTTCTAAGAATAATGCTATAACAAGGGAATCTGAAGCGATAATCGGCATAGAAGAAAAAGACTCTTTAAAATTGCAGGAAAGTGTTAAGGCTATAGAATCTATATTTAAAAATGAATTAAGAGCTTCAGATCCTGGTATTATGATAAAATTAGATAATGCTATAGCACCGACTGAGGTATTAAGCGAAGATTCCAAGGAAAAAGCTATTGATTTGCTCTATTTATTGCCACATGGAGTTAACTCTATAAGCGTTGAAATAAAAGATCTGGTAGTAAGCTCTAATAATCTGGGAGTGGTCATAACACATGAAGATGCAATTACATTTGAAGGAGCAGTGAGAAGCTCAGTTTCTTCCCTTAAAGATGAAATCACAGATAGGATAGAAGCTTTATCGAATTTAGTTGGTGCTGCATGTAAAAATGAAAACAGCTATCCGGCATGGAGTTATAACTCTGATTCAAAATTAAGAGAAAAGATGGTTCAGGTTTTTAAAAAAATGTATGGAAAAGAGCCGAATATTGCAGCACTTCACGCAGGATTAGAATGCGGTTTGTTTGGTGATAAGATAAAGGGTCTTGATATGATTAGCTTAGGACCTAATCTAAAAGATGTGCATACTCCAAATGAAAAATTGAGCATCTCTTCCACAAAGAGAGTTTGGGAATACTTAATCGAGGTTTTAAAATCATTTAAGGCGTGATTCAAATTTAGTTGACACCCTCAAAGTTTAAGAATACAGAAGTGCCTCAAAACTAATTAATAATTAGGCTTGAGGCACTTCTACTTCTTTTTTTTAAGAATAGTATGATATAATATTTTTAAGGATGAATAAAGAAGGGGTATGATATGCGCAAATTTAAAGTTACAGGAGCTTGTGTGCCAGAGAAACACTACATGGTTGATATAAGTGATAACCTTAAAGAAATGGCTGAATTGGTTAAAAATGGTGAGTACTTTGTAATAAACCGTCCTA
>WQUF01000280.1 GCA_009785875.1 Oscillospiraceae bacterium
AATAATGGAGCAATCATCAGTACGATTGGATTATGAGGGTTTCAAAAAATACTGTATGACCAATGTAATAAAAGTACTAGGCGAAAATGAATATGAGGCATCGTCTATTTTAATCACTAAAAGCGATGAAGAAGAGTATGATTCTATTCAAGTAAAAGAAAAGGGTCAGAAAAGCGGATATATGAATAGCTTTCGCGTGAAGCCGTTCTATATGGATTATTGTAATGGGAAGCCCTTGGGTGAAATTATGCTGGAAATTATTAGGCTGATGGAGGAAAGTATCGGGCGAAAATGGGATGTTGATATTGAATCTTTAATTTCATTTGATAAAGGCGAGAAAATGCGTATTATAAGACCTATCAGCTACAATAAAAACAAGCAGACACTCACAGCCCATGTATATCGTCAAGTAGGTGATATTGCGCTTGTACTATATATGATTATGTCGGAAGAAAAAGGACAGATGATATCTGCAAAAATACCTAAAAAAAGTGTTGATGAATGGGGGGTTGATGAAGACTTTGTGATAAATCAAGCCTTAGAAAACACCATGAGGCGTTATCCTCCTATAATGGTTCCGCTTGAATATACCATGTATGGTCAAGAATATATTAACAAAATGCCTACAGAAAAGAAAATTTTTATGAATCCGCTCTTTCCATATAAGTTTGAAAAGTCCCGCATGAATATTTATTATATGTCCATTGATAATGGCGTAAATGGTGCAATCGCAGCGTTCTATCCAGGAGTACTTACAAAGATTTCTGATATGTTCAAAGACGATTTATACTTAACATTTACAAGTGTCCGTGACTGCATCCTGCATCCAGTATCTAAGGTTAGCAAGAAAGCAGTACAATCTGCTGCAAAGGATACCTTCTTACATATGACCGCTCCAGCTGACTTATTAAGTAACAGCGTCTATATCTATACTTCAGCAAATAATAAACTTGAAATGATACGCTAATTGAGCTATAATTTTTATAGACACGGTGTCTATTTTTTGCCACCGTGTCTACTTTTCTAAATTCTTATCTAAGAAGCCAGTAGTATGTCCATCACATATACTCCATCTTATTTATTTCGAAGGCAGTTTATAAAACCCAGTATGTCCAGTCAAAACATATTCTGCATTTCCGATAGTTTTTTGCATCATCTCTACACTTTTAATATCCTGCTTATGATTCATATTCATAAACATCAAGAAAGGCTTAATTTTTCCACTTCTTGAAATCCTCAAAAGATCTCCAGTTATGAGAAGACGGTTATCCACAAGATAACTTGCAGAGCCTATAGTGTGACCAGGCGTTACATAAACCTTAATCTCTGAATTTCCTATTTTAACAGTTTCACCATCTTTCAATGCATTAAATGACGATAGTTTATTGTTATATACAAATACTCTCCTCGGTATTTCTCCTGTTACCATTGGAACCTCTGCTTTTGCTAAATACACTTTGGCTCCTTTAAAAGCATTTAAAGCTGAAGCATGATCAAAATCAGAATGAGTCAAAAAAACATGAGTTACAGAATCAGGCGAAATTCCAAGTTTCTTCAAGCCTCGCTTTGCAAAATTCTCACTGATACCAGTATCGAATATTATAGTATCTGTACCAACAACGTAGGCATAAAAATTAACAAAAATACATCGAACCACATATAGATTATCTGTGATTTTTTGCGTTGCAGAAGGACGAAAACTACTAAAAAGAGCCACAAGGATGACTAATAATACAGCAAGAATGACATAACTAAGCACTACGCTTACCCCCACTCTGAATTATTTATGAAATGTGTAAAAAACATATTGCAATTATCATAAGTACTATCCTCAGTATTATTTATCTTCTGATAGAATAGCATACTTTGCAAAACTTATCAACCAGTAGGTTCAAAGTAAGAGAGTTTAATATTTTGTTTTAGATTTAAAAAGTAATGACATCAGCAATCCAAATATAATAGCAGCTTCAATTCCGCCTGCTGTGCCTGTCAATCCTCCAGTAAATACGCCTAAAAGACCATCTTCGTCTACAGCTTTAAATGTAGATTTTATGAGGGATGAGCCAAAGCCAGGAAGTGGAATCGCTGCCCCCATTTTAGCAAAATCTAAAAGAGGTTTATAGATCCCTAAAGCACCTAAAATTGCTCCAAGGACCACATAAAAAACCAATATTTTAGCAGGTGGAATTTTTGTAAAATCCATAATCAGCTGTGTGATTAAGCAAAATAATCCACCAACTATAAAGACAATTAAGTAATTCATTATACCCTTTATGCCCTCCTTTTTGATTAATTTTCAATAGCTACAGCATGTGCAATGCACGGTATGCTTTCGCCTTGAAGAGTAGAAGTTGGACTAAGTAGTGCTCCAGTAGACATTATTAATGCTTTGTTTATTGTTCCAGAGAGCATATTTTTATAAACATAAGAAGTAAATACTGATGCAGAACAACCACAACCTGATCCACCACTATTAGTCTCTTGGGTTTCTTTATCATAAATTAAAACACCACAATCTTTATAATTATCACCTAAGTTATATCCCAAATCTTTTATAAAATCTCTGCACATTTCTACTCCAAAATATCCAAGATCGCCTGTAATGATGATGTCATAATAACTCGGATCTCTTTTTGTCTCTTCAAAATGCCTTTTAAGGGTCAACGCAGCTGCCGGAGCCATAGCCCCACCCATGTTATCAGCATCTTTAATTCCATAATCTTCAATAGAACCTGTTGTAACATAAGTTATTTTAGGTAAGTTTTCTCCTTTTCCTATTAAGAAGCTTCCTGCTCCAGTGACAGTCCATTGAGAGATCTCTTTTCTTTGATTTCCAAATTCTAAAGGAAATCTATATTGCCTTTCAGCAGATGAAAAATGAGAAGAAGTTGTGCAAATGATATTATCACCAAATCCACCATCAAATAGCATAGCTCCAATGCCCAATGACTCAGTCATGGTAGAACATGCGCCATAAACTCCAATATAAGGTATTTTAAAATCTCTAGCTGCAAAATGGGAAGAAGTCAATTGATTTAACAGGTCTCCAGAGATCAAGTAATCTATATCATCCTCTTTAAGTTTGCTCCTGTTTAAAACCCCATCTATAGATAGTTTTTGAATGCTCGTCTCTGCCTTTTCAAAGCTATCCTCTCCATTTAAATCATCTACTAAAATTCTGTCAAAATATTTTGATAATGGTCCTTCTCCTTCTTTTGGTCCAACAACGGAATAGGAGGATAATATTTTAGGACTATTATCAAAGGAAACAGTGTGTTTGCCTATTCGGTTTCCCATAAAATCACCTCGAAAAAAAATAATATATTAATCCAATTACAATTGAAGTAGCAACGCCATATGCTATAACGGGACCTGCTATTAAGAATATCTTTGCACCAACGCCTAATATATATCCTTCGCTTTTAAACTCAATAGCAGCTGAGGATATGGAATTAGAAAATCCTGTGATTGGCACTATGGTCCCTGCTCCAGCATGTCTTGCCCATTTATCATACATTCCTAGACCTGTAAAAAAAGCACCTAAGAAAACCATGATAATGACAGTCCAAGTAGATGCTGCTTCATTCTCTATTTTAAAATAAATGAGAATATTATTAATTACTTCAGCAATTGTACAAATTAAGCCTCCAACTAAAAATGCAGCAATAGCATGGGGAACTATTTTTTTATTTACTTCCTTTTTATCAACCATATCTTTATAATTTGATTTTGTAAATTTCTCCATAGCTCACCTCCTATTTTTATTATATAGTCTGTACAATTATTGATTTATTATTTATAAAAATCAAATAGTCAAAAAAACATTATGTGCGGAAAACATAACTAAACAACAAAAAAAAGCTTTTTAAGCTTCCTTTGATTTTAATCTTTTAATTTTATCGATCTTTTCCTCGTTTAAATTGGTTCTTTCATCACTCAAGTTGATTCTTTTCCTCAAAATACTCATATCTTCGTTGGTTTCTGTGACATCTTCTGTGATTTCTTTAATATCCTCGATTATTGCATCATTCGCTTCAGCTATATCTAAAATTATATTGTAGTTGATATTAACCTTTTCATCTACTTTACTAATTTTTTTGTCCATTTCATCAAGTCTATTAGTTAGATTTGTTTCCGATGATATCATTTTATTTTCCACTGAATCAATGCTTTTGTATAATCTCTTTTCCATTGACTCCATTTTAATATCCAATGCATTTATTTTATTATTTAACTTGTCATCTAAAGCATCTATTTTACCATTTAAATTGTCATACATTGCATCCATTTTAACATCTAATGCATCTATTTTACCATTTAAATTGTCATACATTGCATCCATTTTAACATCTAATGCTTTTATTTCATTACTTAATTTGTCATCTAATGCTTTTATTTCATTGCTTAACTTGTCATCTAAAGCATCTATTTTATTGTTTAACTTGTCTTCTAATGCACCTATTTTATTACTTAACCTGTCTTCCATTTTTTCCAGAAAATCTCTCAGCTCTTGTTCCATTATAAAACCTCCATTCAAAATCTCTATTTATTATATTATATCCTATTTTTTAATCCAATAATCATTTATCCAAAATTAATTCATAACAAAGAAACAACTTTGTGTGATACTTTTTATTCTATTCTCACGGTGTCACCTATTCTTGTGTAATTTCATTTGCTTATGATAAATCCTATATCTCTAGCGTAAATACATCTGCAATTTTCTTAAACCCAATGCGTTCAGCTAGTCTTTGCGATGCGATGTTATCAATTGTTGTAGACCATAGCGGAACTTTTCCAGAAGAAAGGATATTCTCTTCTGCTTTGATGCAAGCTATTGTTGCATATCCCTTTCCTCGATAACCTAATAGAGTGCTTATTCCAATTTCTTGTACTTTGTCCGACATATATGGCATGGATGGTGCATCTGTACAACTGACTAAGATACCATTTTCATAGACTCCCACACAATAGCCTAGCTGCACCATATTATAAAAATACTCTCGAAGCCAATCTATGTTCTCTGTGTCTGGATTACAAAAATAGAAAAACTTCTCAAAGTCACAATAATCATCGATTTTCAATGTTCTTGCACCATTTTTAACTGGTCTATCAGGCAATGATTCAAAAATATACTTAATATCATGCCTTATATCGCAATGGTAAATGTTAAATAATAATGAGGTAATATATGAAACATCCTGTCCATTTATTAGTTTTGACTTTAGTTCATCTATCTTAGCTTTTGCTGCATCGCCATAGGATATTACAATTTTATCCGATTGTAACCAAACATATATGTCAATAGGCATTGAATAACCTGATTGTTTTATATTGCGTTCTGAAGAGTAAATAAAATAATCACCAGACTCATTTGTTATACACCCTTGATTGCCTAGCCATGATTCATAATATGATAAAGTGATTTCCTTATAACTCATTGGATTCATATTTTCTCCTCTTTTCCTTTAACCTTCGAATTTTGATTTATAATATTCATTATATTAAAAAAAGCCTGAAATGTTCCAGACTTTTTTAACCAATCAACTTATTTTTTAAAGACCTCAATACTTTTTTCTCAATTCTCGATACCTGAACCTGACTTATCCCCAGCATTTCAGCAACTTGAACCTGAGTTTTGTCTTTAAAATATCTTAGCAAGATGATCTGCCTAGACTTTGCATCGAGAGCATTTAATATCTCTTTTAATGCAATCTTATCAATAAATTCCTTATCTTCTGTAACATTTTCGCTTATCCTATCTATTAAAAGAACCGGACTTCCATCGTCTTGATGCACAACGTCGTATAGATATTGTATATTATTCATGCTATCTATTGCATCTAAAATTTCTTCAGCAGCCATCTCAGCATAATCTGAAATCTCACTAACTGTAGGCTCTCGACCGAGTTTTTTTGAAAGCTCATCTTTAGCCACTTGAATTTTCCTTGCAGCAAGTTTTATGCTCCTAGAGACTTTTATCATCCCATCATCTCTTAAAAATCTCTTTATCTCTCCAATTATCATAGGTACGGCATAAGTAGAAAATTTTACATTATATTCAAAATTAAAATTCTTAATTGCTTTAACAAGACCAATGCATCCAATTTGGAAAATATCATCATAGTCATATCCTCTATTTAAAAATTTCTTGCTGATGTTTGTCACAAGGGGCATATTAAGCTCTACTAAAACATTTAAAGCAGTATCATCTCCATCTTTAGCTTTTTTAAGAAGCTCTAGATTGTCCTCATAATGAAATCTGATTTTTTTCTTTCCATTTTCCTCCATTGATCCACCTAAACACTCGAGTTTAAGGATTTATACATAATAACTTTAGTGCCTTTCCCCTTTTCAGAATAAACTTCGACCTTATCCATAAATGTCTCCATCACGGTAAAGCCCATCCCAGACCTTTCAAGATCTGATCTTGATGTAAATAAAGGCAATCTCGCTTCTTCTATATTCTCAATACCACATCCAAAATCTTCTATCGATATCTTAACATCGTTTTCGAAAAGCTCTGTTTCAATATAAATTTTTTCTTCTGGGTCTTCATTATAACCATGTATTATAGAATTTGTCACTGCTTCTGATAATGCAGTCTTAATATCAGATATCTCATCAATAGTAGGATCAAGCTGAGAAACAAAAGCAGCAACTGCAACTCTGGCAAAACTCTCATTGCAAGATTTAGCTAGAAATTCTATTTTCATGCTATTAATATTTATTCCCTTTTCCTTTATAAAATAGTTATCATCTTGCGAAACTAAACTCATGGATCTCTCATCATCTTTTGTTATGCTCGTTTTATTAAGTTTCATTATATCCCTCCCAGTGCCTTTATCGCTTTATCTAAATTATTATAATACTTCACTATTTTAAAAATTCCAGATAGATCAAAGATGGTTCTAACTCTATTTGAAACATTTATAAGGGCTGCATCACCATTTTTCATCTGGAGTTTTTTATACCTTCCAATTACAACTCCAATACCTGAGCTATCCATAAAAGTTACATTTTTAAAGTCGAAGATAAGGTTGTCTATGTTATAGGTATCAATTAAATTGTCGAGCTTAACCCTTACTTCTTCTGCGCTATGATGATCTAGTTCTCCAAAAAGCTTAACTATTAACATTTTATTTTTTCTTTCAAAACTTAATTCCATAAGATCCACCTGCCTAAGTTATGTGCTTATTAGATAATTATTCTACATTTTACAATTAATTCCTTCTATTAAGCTAGTTTACTTAGTATTAATATTAACCTACATTGATTGTAGTATTCAAAATTGTTATAATAAAAAAAAAATTATTTTAAGGAGATTTAATTATGCTAGATTTATGGTTAAAAGAAGCACAAATTGATGATGTGGCTCTTACATATAAAATCGAAAAAACGCTCATCCGAAAGCAAACAAAATATCAGGATTTAGCCATTGTAGAAACTAAGAGATTTGGTAGAATGCTCCTCTTAGATGGCATAGTCCAAACTACCATTATGGATGAATTCATATATCACGAGATGATAACCCATATTCCTCTTTTTGCGCACAAAAATCCTAAAAGGGTTTTAGTAGTTGGAGGCGGAGATGGAGGTGCTGTACGGGAAATATTAAAACATTCTAATATAGATAAAGTTGTTTTATGCGAAATAGATGAAGATGTGATAAAATATTCTAAAGAATTTCTGCCTGAAATCAGCTGCGCTCTTGATAATCCTAAGTGTGAGATTTTCATTGGAGATGGTTTAAATTATGTTATAGAGCATAAAAATGAATTCGATGTTATCGTCGTTGATTCAACCGATCCATTTTCAGTGGGAGAAAATTTATTTGGCGGTAGTTTTTACAAAGCGATTTTTGAATGCTTAAAGGAAGATGGTATATTTATAGCTCAAACTGAAACGCCTTTTTTGCTTCCAGATTTAGTTAAAAAAATTTACAAAGATGTAGAAATTGCATTCCCAATAGCTAAAATATTCCTAGCAGGTATACCGACATATCCAACTGGTTTTTGGAGCTTTACTGTAGGGAGCAAAAAATACGACCCAAGCAAATTTTCTAAAAGTGAAGTTCCTTTTCCTACTAAATATTATAATAAAGAGCTCCATGAAGCGTGCTTTGTACTTCCTCAATATATAAAAGATTTAATAAATAAATAGTTGATTCTATAAGAATTACCTGAAAAATGCTAATAAGCCTATGAAGCAAAGCTCTTATCCTCTTTTTTATAATACAAAGTTAACTGCACCTTTCAAAAAGTTGCAGTTAAAATATTCCACTTTTTTATAACAAAAATTTAGACAAATTTCAATCCACTCATTATATTTTTAATAATATATTTTATACTATTAAAAATATAATGAACTTAGTTTATTTCGAAATACACTAAAAAAGCCATCTTCGACTTATTTTTCAAAAAATGTTTTTTATAATTTCTTTTGATTAAGATTATATTTTTATCGAAAGTTTTGGTTCTTTAAATTAAAATATTAAGCTATTTTTTCATAACTTAAATTGCTAGCAAGCTTCCTCAATGTCTTTTCATCTATTAAATTTTGTTTAGCATAAATTTCCATAGCGTCTTCATCGTATTTAAATTTAAATAAACTGCTTGTATTTCCTCTAGTGTAGTCATTTGCAAATGGGTTTATCTTATCTTTTTTAAAATTCAAGATATATTCTAAAAGCGATCCTATAAATCTTTTATCCACTTCTATTGTTATTTTTGTCTTTGGAGGCGAATAATTCTCTAATTCCTTGATCTTAGCATCTAATTCTTCTAAAGAGATATTCCCTTCTTTTGTTATGAGTTTTAATTTATAAATCGTGTTGACTCCTTTAACTCCAAATCTTTCTAGAATATTTATTTGAGTCTCTTTTGATACTTTAGTTAAATATAAAGCAGATTTTAGTGTAATCCTTCCTTCATAAAGAAGAGTTAATCCAGGATCGCATAACTTCTTTACTCTTAAGAAATTAAAGATAGAGGATTCAGACATATCAAAGACTTTAGAAAGTTCTGCAGCCAAATTGGACTCGTTCCTGTAATTTTTAACCAATTTCATAATTTCATAGTTTTGTATTAAGCTTTGAATCATATTAAATTTTGAAATAGACCTAAATTTGATGTTTGATTCAATTATCATGCTTCTAAGGAAGAGTTCATCGACTTCTGTAGAATTGATCACATATGCAGGGATGAATTTATACCTTTCCTCAAAATTTAGTTCATAGAGGCTGATAAATGCTAGAAGTCTTAGACGACCGCAGATTACCGTGTGAGTCCCATCAGGCTCTCTCGTCACATAGATCGGATCTAATAAGCCAATCGCATCGATGCTTCGCATGAGTTCGGCTACATCAGCTTCTTTTACTTCGAATAAATTCCACCCAATAGGAGTATCTGTTATAGTTTCAATATCGACTCTTTCAAAGTTTTCATAAAAGTTAACACCTTCAGCAAAGTTCTTTTCTCTTTTAATTATAGATTCCTTTTCTCTAGCAGCCCATTTTTTTACCTCTTCAGGGGAATGATTCACCTTCACTTCTGTTGTTGTGACAATAATATCATCATTTTTTAGCCTGTAAGTTGGTCTGAGGTCAGTTCCATATATATTACCAGGATCTTCTTTAAAACAATTAGCCATTTTTTCTTCTCCTTATTATTTTTTATACTTTATTTATATTCAAAAAAATATTTTTTATGATGTAATATTTTAAGAGTAATATATTCAAGAATATTTTGATAATTGTTATTTAACAATGTATAATTAGTATAATCATTAAAATATTAGGAGGTTTTTATGTCTAAATTATTCTCACCTTATTCAATAAAAAATTTAACCCTTAAAAATAGAATAGTCATGGCACCCATGTGCATGAATATGGCTGATAAATTGGGTAACGCTAAAGACTTTCATGTAATCCATTATGCCACTAGAGCTATAGGTGGTGTTGGATTAATCATAACTGAAGCAACTGCGGTTGAAAGCTGTGGAAGAATAACTTCTTTTGATTTAGGCATCTGGAACGATTATCAAATCGATGGTCTTAAGAGAATAACAAAATCCATAAAGAGATACGGATCAGTAGCAGGTATACAACTTGCCCATGCAGGTAGAAAATGTGAAGCAGCTGAAGAAAGTCAAATTTTTGCTCCATCACCTATTGCCTATGACGACACATATCGAATTCCTGTTGAAATGACAGATAGCGATATGAATAGGATCATCACTTCATTTTCCAATGCTACATATAGAGCAAAGATATGTGGGTTTGATTTCATTGAAATTCATGCTGCTCATGGATACTTAATAAATCAATTCTTGTCTCCTTTGACTAATAAAAGAAATGACGAATTTAATGGTCCAATTGAAAATAGAGCTAAATTTTTAATTTTAATCATAAAAGCAGTTAGAGACCTCTGGGATGGTCCTTTAGGTATTAGAATTAGTGCAGAGGATTTTCTGGAAGAAGGAAATCATCCTGATGATTTAGCTGTGGTATGCAAACTTGCTAAAGAAAATGGTGTTGATATCATAAATGTCAGCTCAGGTGGAGTTGTAAGTATTTCCCCAAAAGTTTACCCTGGTTATCAGTTAAAATATGCAGAATTAATTAAAAAAGAAGCTAATGTGCCTGTTATTGCAGGAGGACTCCTCACTGAGGTCCTTCATATGGAAGAAATATTATCTAATGACAGAGCAGATTTAATATTCCTAGGACGTGAACTATTAAGAAATCCTTATTTCCCTCAATATGCAGCAAACAAATTAGGTGAAAATATCGATTGGCATATTGCATATGAAAGAGGTAGAATAAGATAAATAAGATAAAAAATGTGACTGTTTATACACCTTAGTGTATAAACAGTCATTTTCAACATCATCATAATTAGTAATTAAAAATTAACGATATTTCTAATAACTTGCTCTATCAACTATCCCATTTAAAAATGAAACTTTAAACGCTCTACCATTTACAAAATAATAAGCTGTTCCATTTTGTCTATTGTTGACTAATGAGCCTTCTCCTGCATTTGTAAATAAAGGTTCCATACCTGTCGCTGCTACTACTTCATCATAAGTCATTCCTCTTCTGATACTGTTAATGTTAGCAGTAGTCAATGAGTA